>CAZDAY010000326.1:0-1927 GCA_964503435.1 uncultured Treponema sp. | reverse complement strand
TCAACACGCCGATTATACGCCCTTCCTTCTTCTGTGTCATTGCTGAACTTTGGTCGAGTGTCCGCATAACCTGCGATTGAAAACTGACTTTCGTCAACACCAAAATCAGAAAGATAATGCAGAACATTTGCCGCACGAGAAGCAGAAAGTTCCCAGTTGCTTGGAAAAGTGCTAGAAGAATCAACAGGGCTTGAATCCGTATGACCTTCAATCCGCCATCTTCTACCTTTAACTTCGTCTAATGTAAAAAACTGTGCTAAGCGCAGAAG
This sequence comes from uncultured Treponema sp., assembly GCA_964503435.1. Lineage (GTDB taxonomy): Bacteria > Spirochaetota > Spirochaetia > Treponematales > Treponemataceae > Treponema_D. Next base: position 1,658 of record CAZDAY010000326.1, on the reverse strand, counting down.
AGTTCCCCTTGAAGTTTCCAGATTAAGTTCAGCACTTCCTTTTTCAAAAAATGCATCGGACGCAAGAGAAATAACAAGTCCGCGTTCATCACTTGTAATAGTCACTTTATTTGATTTGATTTCCGGAGTAAAACTACTGACAGCTTTTTTAAATGCAGGACCTAAAGCCTTTCCTTTTTCGAGCGACGGTAAAGAACTTACAACATTTCCTAAATCCGCAAGACTTCCAGGACTTAAAGAAATTCCACCGCCAGTATTGTTATTTGAAATTGAAGCCGACAATGCAGCCATTTGAACCGCATCTGATTCAGAAGGATCATAAAGCATAACAAAGAAACACAGCATAAGCGTAATCATATCGCCGTAAGTGCCTTGCCACGCTGTTGATGGTTTTGCTGGCTCTCTTTTAGTTCTTGCCATTTACAGATTCTCCAGACTAATCTTTTAATATTTCTGCTTCGATTGACTTTCTATCTTTTGGGCTAAGGTAAGTCAGCAGTTTTTGACCAAGTATGCGAGGATTGTCTCCTGCCTGAATTGAAAGGATTCCTTCAAGAACCATTTGTTTTACATTCATTTCCTTTGTATTTTGAGCAATCAGTTTTGTTGCTAAAGGAGCAAAAAGCCAGTTTGCAAGCATGGAACCATACAATGTTGTAACCAAAGCAACCGCCATATTAGGACCAAGCGAACTTTTATCTTCCAGGTTACGCAACATACCAATAAGACCAATAACTGTACCAAGCATTCCCCATCCAGGAGCATAACCTGCCCACTGATTCAAAACACCAGCCCATTCCATATGTCTTGCTTCTGCTTGAGCCATTTCATTTTCAAGAATTACTTTTATGGCACTTGCATCGTTACCGTCAACCATAAGACGCAAACCTTCTTTCATAAAAGGATCTTCAAGTTCATCAATACTTTCTTCTAGTGCAAGAATTCCTTCACGGCGAGCACGTTCACTTAAAGAAACCATTTGCTGAACAGTATTTTTTTCACCATAATTGTAAGTCTTAAAAGTTCTGGCGATTATCTTAAAAATTCCCAAAGCTTCGTTTAAAGGTGAAGAAACGAAAATTGCAGCATAAGAACCACCAACGGTAATAAAAACTGAAGGAATATCAACAATACCCATAATATTTGAACCACCGGAAACAACTCCAAGTACAGTCATAGCAATACCACCGATAAATCCAATTATTGTCGCTATATCCATTTATAAAAAATCCTCCCGCAAATTCTATTTTTTAGAATCGTAAAAAACATTATACATTATTTTCTACAAATTTACACAAGATTTAAATAATTTACAAAATTCATTTTCTGATTTTAACTCAGATTTTAATTTGCAAAAAAAGATTAAATTTTATGATTTCCAGAAACACAAAATTATTTTAAAATTCTTGAGTAGCACTAAGCAAATTTTTTCTATATTCAATTATCCGCCTTATAATTTCATCTGGTTTTTCCTTTACAACAATAGTTTTTCCGGAAAGCATAGTTATTGTAAGATCAGGTTTTAATTCCATACTTTCAATTTGATGCGGATTTAACTAATAAGTTTTGTCATTCAGACGAGTAACTTCTATCATAATTTTATAATGAACATTTATAAAAATCACGTCAAGTATTTTTAAACTCAAGTCTTATCATAT
>CAZDAY010000325.1:0-1934 GCA_964503435.1 uncultured Treponema sp. | reverse complement strand
TTTTTTTAGTAAAGGGTTTGACATCGTGTCAATTTCGAGAATGTGCAACCTTCGGTTGCTTGCGAGGTTTTTTGAAAAACCTCGTGGAGTTTTATAAATAAGATTTCATTCTAAAAAAAAATGACCTCCTTGTCGCTATTTTCTGTGGGTTGGCGGTTTTCTTAGCAAATGCGAGCGTTTTTTCTGGGATGAAAATCATCTGTGGAAAGAATAAGAAAAATTACCGCTTACTTAAAATTTTGTAGTCTAAATTACAAAAAAATCCGATAATTAAATAATAATTTTTATGTTTTCTTATGATTAAAAATATGCGTTCAAAAAATTATTTAAAATGCCTTTAAATTTAAAAAATTGAGGTTTTTATGAAAATTTTTGTAAAAAAGAAATTCTTTGCTTTTCTTGGGCTTTTTTTATTAAATTTAAACGTTTTTTCGCAAAATCAACAAAATTCTGCAAATTCCCGAACTTTACAAAATGTGCAAAATTTATCTGCTCAACAGTCCTTTCAAAAATCAGAAAATAATTTTTCAAACAATCCGGGCAAAAAATACAATCTTGAAAACCTTGAAACTGACGGTAAAAAAGTAAAATTTGAATTTAAATATCTGCCTGGCGACCGCTATAGAATTCTTTCGACTGTAAACGAAGATGTTTTTTACAACAGAATTTATGATCATCACGCAGTTATTGTAAACAGAGTTTCGGCAGAAATTAAATCTGTTGACGAAAACGGAAACGCTTTACATGACGCGGTTTTTATGACCACAGAAGATTCAACTGGCGCAATTTCTGGAAATCATTTTACTTACGGCGAAGAATATCATTCAATTTTTACCCGAAGCAAAGATGGAACTTACACGATTGGCGATGAATATTTTATGCCAACTGTCCGCGATGTTCCAAAATTTCCTAACAGAGAATTGTCTCCAGGCGAATCATGGACAGCACAGGGGCACGAAGCACACGATTTGCGGCAATCATTTAATATGGAAAAACCTTACAAAGTTCCTTTTACTGCAAATTACACTTATCTGGGACAGCTTAAAGAAAACGGACTTTATGTTTTTACGGTAAACTACACAATGCAAATGGAAAGTCCAGAGGCGCAAAACTTAGATTATTATGCGGCGGAAGTTCCCACGGAAATGTTCGGTTATAGCAACGAAACTATTTTTTGGGACGCTGAAAAAGGCGGAATTGACAGTTATACAGAAAATTTCCGGATTTTGATGTATACGTCATTGGGTAATGTTTTTGAATTTCGCGGAGAAGCGCACGCTGAAGTTAGTGATTTTGAAAGGACATCAACAAAGGAAAATCTTGAGCAGGTTCAGAAAAAAATTGATGATTTGGGGCTTGAGGATGTAAAGGTTAAACAGAGTGAAAAAGGTCTTACGCTTTCTTTGGAAAACATAAAATTTAAGGCGGACAGTGCTGAACTTTTGGACAGTGAAAAACGAAAATTAGATGAAATTGCGAAAATTCTTGAACAGTGGCCAGACAACGATATTTTGGTTGAAGGACACACGGCACTTGCAGGAACGGCGCGAGTTAGGCAGAAGTTAAGCGAAGATAGGGCTCAGGCGGTTGCTGATTATTTGATTAAACTTGGTGTAAGAGATTCTTATCATGTTTTTACAAAGGGATACGGCGCTTCAAAACCACTTGCAGATAATTCAACAGAAAGCGGAAAGGCTAAAAACAGGCGCGTGGAAATTACAATTATGGACAAGTGATTTTTTTTCGTTATGGACTGGCGATTTTGTGTGATTAGCACGGAAAATTTTCCGACAAACAGAGAATTTTTCTGCGGAAACTGGCGGTCAACTGTGCTAAGTGGCGGTTTTTCTGCGGAAACTGGCAGTCAACTGTACTAATCGGCGGTTTTTCTGCGGAAACTGGCAGTCAACTGTGCTTTATGTGCTAACAGTTAA
>CAZDAY010000324.1:0-1965 GCA_964503435.1 uncultured Treponema sp. | reverse complement strand
CCGAAGGTTGCACATTCTCGAAATTGACACGATGTCAAACCCTTTACTAAAAAAATCCTATAAACTTGCAGAAAAATGGCGACAAGGAGGTCGCTGTAAACACCATAAGACCCTGAGAATTTACGAAGTAAATTCTCGAAATTGACAGGATGTCAACAATTTTCCGGTGTATAATTTTTTATTGTAAGAATTGCAGATTTGTCTCCGCCTAGCATTTTTTCACAAAGAATTTTTGGCATAGGTTTTCCAGTTAAAAATCCCTGAACATACTGGCAGTTAAGTTTTTTTAGCGCTTCAAGCTGCTCTTCTGTTTCAACGCCTTCCGCAATCGTATCAAGTCCCATTTTTTGAACAAGCGAAATAATGCTTTCCGTAATGTCCGCTTCAATTCCATTGTTTTTCAAACTTTTCACAAAAGATTTATCAATTTTTAAAGTTGTCAAAGGAAGCCTTTGTAAATATCTCAGCGAAGAATATCCAGTTCCAAAATCATCAAGAGAAATTCCAATTTGCTTTTCTTTAAGTTGATTTAACTTTTTGATTGTACTTGTCATGTCATAATCAGCAATCAACATTCCTTCAGTAAGTTCAAGTTCCAAATGATTTGGCGAAATTTTATATTTGTTCAGTTTCCGATTAAATTTTTCCAGAAAATCATCTTGTTTAAACTGAACTGGCGAAACATTTACAGAAATCATTCCGTTAAAATTAAATTTTTTTTCCCATTCTTCAAGCGTTTTTAAAGCCGTGTCTAAAACCCAGTCCCCAATCGGAATAACCAAATTTGTTTCTTCGGCAATCGGAATAAACTGCTCTGGACTTATCCAGCCCAACTCATCATCGTACCATCTTAAAAGTGCTTCAAAACCGCGAACTTTTTCCGTTTTAATTTCAAATTGTGGCTGAAAATAAAGTTTAAATTGCTTATCGGCAGTTGCTTTTGAAAGTTTTGTTTCCAGATGAAGTTTTTTAAGAAATTTTTCCTGCATAACCGAATGAAAACAAATTGTATTATTTTTTCCGTTGCGTTTTACATCGGATTTTGCCATATCAGCAAATTTCAGCAAATCATCATAATCTTTTGTGTCATCAGGGAAAATCGAAATTCCGCCAGAAAGTCCAATTCCTTCAGCGTTAAACATTTCAAGTATTTTCGAAGCCAAAAATTGAGCCTGCTCTTTGTTCCTCAAATTTTTATGGATAACAATAAATTCATCACCACCAAATCTCAGCGGAATTATATTTTCATTTTCAAAAAGCCTAAAAATTGTTGCCGAATTTCTAATAATTTCATTACCGCGATTGTGTCCCTCAGAATCATTTATATCTTTTAAATTATCAATATCAAAAAGAATAAGCGCAAGTTTTGTTTCAGATTTTTCACATTCATCAAAGAAAAGTTTTAAATTTGAATTAAGCCAGGCAACATTGTAAAGATTTGTTAAACTGTCGTGAAATGCCGCAAAATAAAGTTGGCTGTTCAAAGTTTTTATACTTTCAAGCTGCGAATTTAAATCCTTTTGACTTTTTTCCAGCATTTCTGAAACTTCAGCAAGTTTTTTATTTTGTTTTTCGAGTTCCGCTTCATATTCTTTGTCTTGAGAAACATTTTCCAGCGAAATTGCAAGCAAATTATTTTTCAGCGGACTCATTCGCACTTGAATCCACATTTTTAATTGTTTTGAATAAAATGATTCGCAAATATAAGTTTTATTTTTTATGGCAGAAACCGCAAAGTTAAACCATGGAAATTCTCCATAAAGTCTTTTCTTAAACTGTGAATATTTTTCGTTTTCATTTACAAGTCCGTGCACTTTGATTTTCAGCAGTTCATTTAAAAATTCCATGGAAAAATCGTAAATTTCTTGATTTTCATTAAAAATTGGTCGCAAAATCATAATCGGCGTGTTTATAAATTCTAAGATATTTTTAAAATCTTCTTGTGATAACATTTTTATTTTTACC
>CAZDAY010000323.1:0-1967 GCA_964503435.1 uncultured Treponema sp. | reverse complement strand
TCAACTTTGCCACCTTGGATTTATGGAACAACTGGCGGAAACACTGCTTGTCTGGAACTTACTTCAAAAAATGGAACTCAAATTATTCTTGACTGTGGAACTGGTTTTAGAACTTTTTCACAATTTGGAAAGCAGCCAAAAGACTTACATTATTATATTTTTTTAACACATTTTCACTGGGATCACATTCAGGGGTTTCCTTTTTTTACTCAATCTTTTAATCCAAAAGCCAAAATTGAAATTTTTTCCAATTTTCCAAGGGCAGAAGAATATTTAAAAAATCAAAGTTCTGTGCCTTATTTTCCGCAAAACGCCTGCTGGCATTCGGTTAAAAATCAAGTTAAATTTCATTTATTAAAAGAAGACGAAAGTTTTGAATTAAATGGTTTAAAAATAAATTCTCATCGAATGAAACATCCTGGTTCTGCTTTCGCTTTTTCTTTTGAAGAAGATGGAAAAAAATTTATTTATTGCACGGATGCTGAACTTCAAACAAAGGATTTTGATAAAACTGAAATTGGAAATCATTTTTTTAAGGATGCAGATGTTCTTGTTTTGGACAGCCAATACACAGATATGGAAGCGATTGAAAAAGAAAATTGGGGGCATACTTCTTTTAGCAGCGCGATTGATTTTGCAAGAGTTTGGAATGTAAAAAATCTTTATTTTTTTCATCACGAACCAAATTATGATGACAAAAAATTACATTCGATTCTGAACGTTGGTCAGGAATACAAAAGATATATTGAAGCACATAAAATAAATGTGTTTACAGCAATAGAAGGTCAAGAAATAGAAATATGATAAAAAAGATGAATAATAAAATGTCAAAATTAACAAAATCAAACAATTTGGAATCAAATAAAATGTCTTTAAAAAAAACAAAAAATCATACTTTTATAAAAATAATTTCCTGGTTTTTTGCAATAATTGCAGTTTTGATTGTTTTAGGAATAAGCGTTTTTTCTTATTTAACTGCGCCTGTAAGCAAGGAAGAAAATGCTGTAAGTGAAAAAATTCGTATTCCTGACGGAACTTCAATACCTTCTGTTGCCCAGGAACTAAAAGATAAAAAACTGATAAAATCTTCAAATGCACTTTATTTTGCAGCAAGATTTAATTTATTTGATAGAAATTCAAATTTTATTTTAAAAAGTGGCGTTTATACAATAAAAAGTTCAATGTCTCTAAAAGAAATTTATAATCTTTTGCAGTCTGGGGAACAAGAATACATTGCTGTTGCAATTCCAGAAGGTCTTACAATTACAAAAATTGCAAATTTACTTGAAGAAAATGATGTTTGCTCAAAATATGATTTTATAAATGCCTGTCATAATCAAAATCTTCTTCAAGAATACAATTTAAATGCAGAATCTTTTGAAGGTTATCTTTTTCCAGATACATATTTTTTTACGCCGAATATGGAAGCCAGAGAAATTCTTAATTTGATGATAAGAAATTTTTACGAAAAGTTGAGTGAAATTCCAAATTCTTCAAATTTAACTGCTGATGAACTTTATCAAAAAATAATTTTAGCGTCGATTATTGAGCGTGAATATAGAATTCCAGAAGAAGCGGTTTTAATTTCCAGCGTTTTTACAAATAGAATGAAATATAACATTGGACTTTATTCTTGTGCAACGATTGAATACATAATTACAGAAATTCAAGGTCGGCCACATCCTAAAAGAATTACATACGATGATTTAAAAATAAACAGTCCGTACAATACTTATAAATATGCTGGACTTCCGCCAAGTCCAATTTCTAATCCAGGAAAAATTTCTTTAAATGCTGCAATAAATCCTGCAAAAACTTCATATTATTATTTTGTTTTAAGTGATCCAAAAACAGGAAGACATACTTTTTCAGACAGTTTTGATGAACACATTGCAGCAGAAAATTTAAATTATGTTTCAAAATAATAAAAAAAATTTGAAACTTAATAAAAAATTGCTATTTTAGAA
>CAZDAY010000322.1:0-1971 GCA_964503435.1 uncultured Treponema sp. | reverse complement strand
ATTTGGCTGTTAACACAGAAAATCCCACTGGCGAAACAGAAAATTTTTCTGTTAGCACAGAAAATTTTGACGGCGAAACAGAGAATTTGGCTGTTAACGCAGAAAATTCCACTGGCAAAACAGAAAATTTTTCTGTTAGCACAGCAAATTTTGCGGCGGAAACAGAAAATTTTTCTGTTAGCACAGCAAATTCCGCAAGTAAACAAAAAAAATCCGCGCTAAAACAAAATCAAAACGCACAAACATTTTTCACAGACAAAACATATTTTAATCTTCCGCTGATTGTAATTGCCGGCAGACCAAACGTTGGGAAATCCACATTATTTAACGCACTTACGCACACAAAACGTGCCATTACTGACCCAACGCCCGGAGTTACAAGAGATCCAATCGAAGAAATCTGTTTTATTGCAGGCAAGCCAGTTCACTTAATGGACACAGGCGGCTACAAACTTACACGAGATTTTAAAAGCCGCGAAAGTGAAATGGATGATTTGGTTGTTGAAAAAACTTTGGAAATGCTTTACAAGGCAGACAGAATTCTGCTTCTTCTGGATGCAAACGAAATAAATGCAGAAGATGAAGAACTTATACAATATCTGCGCTCTTATTCAGACAAACTGATTATTGCTGCAAACAAGTGCGAAGGCGGAAAAAATGAATCTTTGGCTTACAATTATTTGCGCTACGGATTCAAAGATATTATTGCAATAAGTGCAAGCCACGGCGACAATCTTGATGTTTTAAGTTCAAAACTTGTGGAAGGTTTAGATTTTTCGGGCGTAACTCAGGGAAATCCGCAAGACAGACCAATCAAAATCGCAATTCTTGGAAAACCGAATACTGGAAAATCAACTTTAAGCAATGCCTTAACGCACACAAATGCTTCTATTGTAAGTGATTATGCAGGAACTACGAGAGATGTTGTTGAAGGAAGTTTTCGTTATAATGAACACGATATTCAAATTCTTGACACAGCCGGAATCCGCAGAAAAGCAAAGGTTAAAGAAAATGTTGAATATTATTCAGTAAACCGCGCAATAAAAACGCTCGATGAATGTGATCTTGTGTTTTTGATGATTGATGCAAATGAAGGCCTTTCTGAGCAAGACAAAAAAATCTGTTCACTCGCTTATGAACGTGGCAGAGGAATTATTTTTGTGCTGAACAAATGGGATTTAATGGAAGATCAAAGCAACAAGGCAATAAAGCAAACAAAAGATTGGATTCAAGTAATGTTTGGGCAAATGAACTGGGCTCCAATTCTTCCGTTAAGTGCAAAAAACAAAAGTGGCTTAAAAGATTTAATGAACACGGCTTTAAACATTTATGAACAGCTTAACCGCAAAATTGACACGGCAAGTTTAAATCTGGCACTTAAGGATTGGCTTTTTAAATATCCGCCGCCAGCAACAAAAGCGATTCATTTTAAAATCCGATACATAACGCAAACAAACGTAAATCCGGTAAAATTTCTGATTTTTGCAACTCGGCCAGACAATATTCCAAACACTTATTTAAGTTATTTAAAAAATCGAATTCGCGAAGATTTGGGATTTAATCAAATTCCTATTCAAATTGAAATGAAAGCAAGTCGCCAAAAATGGCAGGATAGGGAAAAATTTTAAGTAAAAAAAATGACTCAGTACACGATTGGAAATGTTGAAAAAATTACAGGAATAAAATCTTATGTTTTGCGATATTGGGAAGAAATGATTCCTTTTATAAGTCCAAAAAAAGATTTGGGCGGCAGAAGAATTTATTCACAACGTGACCTTGACATTATTTTGAGAATAAAATATTTGCTTTACGAAAAAAAATTTACGATTGAAGGCGCACAAAAGCAACTTGTTGAAGAAATGAATCTTCGGGAAGAAAATTCACAAATTCTTATGCAAATTCATGAACTTAGAGAAGAACTTCAAAAACTTTACCTTTCAATTTTAGGTGATAAAAATGACTGAAAAATTC
>CAZDAY010000321.1:0-1975 GCA_964503435.1 uncultured Treponema sp. | reverse complement strand
CTTCATTCCTTCGCTTACGCTACGGAACGCTTCGCGCCACTACAATCCAGCGTAGGTTTAAAAAAAAATGTCCAACAGTATATTGCAACCATTGGACAAAATTTTTGAAATAAACTAAAACTAAAAATTATTTTGCATTTTGAAATTCAGCCAAAGAATCAACAAGATGTTTAATAACACGAGAAGCTTTTCCTCTGTGCGAAATTGCATTTTTTTGTTCAGCACTAAGTTCTGCGGCAGTTTTTTTATATTCTGGAAGATAAAACAGCGGATCATAACCAAATCCTCCAGTTCCTCTGGCATCTTCAATTTTTTCAATTAAAGAACCTTCCATTGTTTCTTGTGAAAGAAAAATTCTGTCTTGCCCCATATATAAAACCATAGCACAAACGTAATGGGCACTTCTTTTTCCATTTAGAAATGCCTGCTCTGGATAAGCTTTTTTTAGTTCAGAAAGATTAGAAAAATCTTCTAAAGCAAAATTTGTTTGTTCTATAAGAAATTTATTCTGTTCTTCCTGAGAAATTTTTTCACCAGAATCAAGACCTTTTTCATGCTCAGGACCAGCGTATCTTGCAGAATATATGCCAGGTTTTCCATTTAGCACATCAACACAAATTCCAGAATCATCAGCAAAAACTGGACAATGAACAATATTCCACAAAGCTTTTGCTTTTATAATACTGTTTTCGTAAAAACTTTTTCCATTTTCATCAGGATTAAAAAAAATATTTTCATCCTTTGGTAGCACAATTTTATGTTCTGGAAAAAGTTCCTGCATTTCTCGTTTTTTATTCAAATTACTGCTTGCAAGGTAAATCTTCATTTTCACGAGAATACCACGGCAGTACAAAATTGTCTACATTTGAATTTATTTTTTTCAAAATATAAGCAACTTTTCGTTCATCAATTTCCAGAATTTTTGCAACAACAATATTTGAAGGTCTTAAATAAAATTCTTCATTAGAAAGCGCATTTAAACTTTCTTTCCATTTTCTGCTTTGAATTTTTACTTTTTTGTTTACAAGAAAAATCCAGGATTCCTGATTTAAACGATTTTGCTGAAGTAAATATCTGTTTCTGTAAAAATATGCGTTGTCGCGTTTTGCTTTTAAAAGTTTCATTCGGTTGATTTTTGCGGACATTTCATTTTTTGCACATTCAATCCAATACGCAACTTTTGATTTTTCACTTTCTGTAAGAAGGGCAACTTTTTCAATCAATTCTTCGTTCATGAAATAGGAAGATTTTACTGCAAGAATTTTTATGGAAAGTTTAAAAATTTCATTGTTTCTAAAAATATTTTTCATTTTATCAAAGGTCTTTTTCAGATTTTCAACATCTTTTATGGAATAATTGCTACCACTGATGTATTGCTGAAATTTTTCTGACAGTGAATATCTGTATTCTTTTTCGTTGTAATATTCATTGCAAATTTGAAGTAAATATTCGTTTTCGCCAAAATCTTTTGCTTTTTTTCTTTTCCAGTAAATTAATGAAATTTGAATGCTTCCGTAAACAAAATTTGTAAAATTTCCAAAATCTTCATTAAAAATATTAAAAATTTTTTCTAAATGCGTAAGCTGGAAAATCATAAAGTCAGAAAGAGAATCTTCGTCCAGCGAAGCTAAACCAAATTCTTTTTTCTTAACAAAAATAATTTCAACTAATTTTTTACATGCCTCCTTTGAATTTAAATTTTCCTTTTTGAAATCTTCATAAACTTTTTCAATTTCTTCCAATTTTTAACTCCTGATTAAAAACTTTTTGTATTTTCGCTGTTTTACAGCAATTTAAAAGCAAATTTGCTACGCAATTTTGGGCAAAAAATTTTACTTTTCAGCCATTTGCACTTACTGACAGCATTTGCAAATCCTTTGATTTATATAGAGCAAGTTCTGTGCCAAGTTTTAAATTTTATGAAACTATTGTGTCTGATTTTTTTTATAATTCTTTGTAATATATAGATTTATGA
>CAZDAY010000320.1:0-1985 GCA_964503435.1 uncultured Treponema sp. | reverse complement strand
CAAATCGGAGGAACTGCTGTTATTGCAACAGTTTGTGCGTCTAGTGAAGTAAAAGAAGGTTTGGATTTTGTTCCAGTAACTGTTGAATACAATGAAAAGTTTTATGCAGCAGGCAAAATTCCCGGCGGATTTTTAAAAAGAGAAGGTCGTCCAAAAGATAAGGAAATTTTGGTTAGCCGCCTTATTGACCGTCCTATGCGTCCTTTGTTTGAAACAGCATTTGGTCGGGAAATTCAAATAGTTCCAACTTGTGTTTCAATAGATGATGTTAATACTCCTGATATTCTTGCGGTTATTGCATCTTCTGCCGCAGTTTCAATTTCAGATATTCCATTCCACGGACCTGTTGCAGGTTGTCGCGTTGGTTATTTGAATGGGGAATATATTATAAATCCAACCTATGAACAAATGGAAAAGGTTCAGCTTGAAATTGTTGTTGCTGGAACAAAAGAAGGCTTTACAATGGTTGAAGGTGGCGCAAATGAAGTAAGCGAAGATATTATGCTTGGTGCTTTGGAAAAGGCTCAAAACTTCATTACAGAAATGTGTCTTCTTCAGGAAGAACTTGTAAAACTTGCTGGAAAAGAAAAACTTCCGCTTGCTCCATTGGATGTAGAACTTGAAAATAAAGATGCAATTAAAGCAGAAGCAATTCCTTTAATGCAAAAGGCATGTTTCTTAAAGGGAAAAATGGCTCGTAGTGCTGCTGTAAAAGAAGTAAAAAAGGAACTTGCAGAAAAATATGCAGAACAGCTTGAAGATCCAATTCAAGCAAAACTTTACGATACATTGTTTGATGATATTCAGTATGATTTGCTCCGTTCAAGTATTCTTGAAAAAGGTTTGCGTATTGATGGTCGTGGAACAGAAGATATCCGTCCAATTACCTGCGAAATAAATGTATTGCCGCGTCCTCATGGTTCAGCCTTGTTTACTCGTGGCGAAACTCAGTCTTTAGCAATAACAACACTTGGAACTTCTATGGATGAACAGGTTTATGATGATATTGAAGGTGAAAGAAGCGAAAATTTTATTCTTCACTATAACTTTCCGCCATATTCAGTAGGTGAAGTTGGAAAATTAACAACCGGCCGCCGAGAAATTGGTCACGGAAACCTTGCACGTCGTTCGCTCGCCCCAATGATTCCAAGCCGCAATGAATTCCCTTACACAATTCGTGTGGTTTCTGAAATTATGGAATCTAATGGCTCATCTTCTCAAGCTTCTACTTGTGGCGGTTGTCTTTCTTTGCTGGCAGCTGGCGTTCCAATGAAAAAAATGGTCGCTGGAATTGCAATGGGACTTATTACAGACGGTCCGCAGTACAAAAAATATGCGATTCTTTCTGATATTCTTGGTGAAGAAGATCATCTTGGCGACATGGACTTTAAAGTTGCAGGCACAAGAGATGGAATTACCGGTTTCCAAATGGACATTAAAATTGCCGGCGTTTCTATGGATATTATGCGTAAAGCACTCGATCAGGCAAAACGCGGAAGAAATCATATCCTCGACATAATGGAAAAATGTATAAATAAACCGCAGCCAATCAGCCCTTATGCTCCGAAAATCGAAACAATGAAAATTGATGTTGATAAAATTGGCGCACTTATTGGACCTGGCGGAAAAAACATTAAAGCACTTTGTTCACAATATGGCGTTACAATCAACACAGATGATGACGGAACTGTTACAATTTACGGAAAAACAGGAAAGTCGACCGATGCTGCAAAAGATGCAATCAAAGGAATTTGTGAAGATCCAAAAGTCGGAACAATTTACAACGGAACTGTAAAACGAATTATGGATTTTGGTGCATTCATTGAAATTTTGCCAGGAAAAGAAGGCTTGTGTCATATTTCAAAACTTTCACATCAGAGAGTTGAAAAAGTAACGGACGTTTTAAAAGAAGGCCAGCAGATTCCTGTAAAACTTCTTGAAGTTGATAAAATGGGAAGATTAAATCTTTCTTATATTGATGCATC
>CAZDAY010000319.1:0-2001 GCA_964503435.1 uncultured Treponema sp. | reverse complement strand
GTAAGGGCGGAACCGGAAACCAGTACGATGGTCCTTCAGAAGATGATCTTCTTAAAGTTACAAGAGGCAGCACAATGATGCTTACTTCTGATAGAGAATGGAAAAAAGTTCAGTAAATTCGGAGGATATTTATTATGAAAAAAATTTCTAAAATTTTTATTAAAATTGCTGCTGTGTTAACACTTAGTGCAATGTTTACGGGATGTGTGTCTACTTTTTCTAAACACGGCTCTAAAAAAGAGCGTGGAGTAAGATTTGGTGGTCCAAAAGAAGGTCAAACTGTAGTTTATTTTGATTCTGCTTTCAGACCTGAATGGAAAAAAATCTATGCCTACGCTTATTACAATAATGGAGAACGAACAAACGGCGGTTGGCCGGGAGTAGAAATGCAGCCTTCAGAAGACGGAATTTATTTTTATGTGCTTCCTATGGGACTTGAAGATTCTTTAGTTATTTTCAATAACGGAACTGGTGAGCAGCTTGGCGATGTACCGATTGTAAAAGAAGCACAGATGATGTATTCCGCTGACGGCGAATGGATTCCATGGTTTAACTAAAATCTTAAAACTGGAGATAAAATGAAACGTTTTACAAAAATAAGTGCTGCAATTATGTGTCTTTCTATAGGAACCTTTGCTTCTTGTGTAAACATTGTTCCTCCTTCTGAGCATAAAGTTCTTGCTGATTCTATAGAAGACGGAGCAATTCTTCATTGTTTTTGCTGGAGTTTTAATACTATAAAAGCAAATATGAAAAATATTGCGGATGCTGGTTTTTCTGCGATTCAGACATCTCCAGTTTCAAAGTGCCGTGCAGGGATAAACAACGATCTTACACGGCCGGGTACACTTGGCTGGGGTAATGACGGCTGGTTTTATCATTATCAGCCTACAGAATATGTTGTAGGAAACTATCAACTTGGAACAGAAGCAGAGTTCAAGGCAATGTGCAAAGAAGCACATAAGTACGGTGTTAAAGTGATTGTTGATGCAGTTATGAATCACTGTACCGAAGAATACAATTATATTTCCGACAACATAAAAAAACTTGCTTCAAATCCGAAGCAAACCTTGTTCCACAATGTGTCGCAAACGATGAATCTTACGGACCGCTATACTTCTACACAGCCAAAAATGGGCAAACTTTGGGATTGGAACACTCAAAATAAAGATGTTCAGAAATATCTTTTGAACTTTTTAAAGCAATGTGTAAAAGACGGTGCTGACGGCTTCCGCTATGATGCCGCTCGTTGTATTGAACTTCCTGATGATGATAAATATTCCAACTATTCAGGATTCCAGTCTGAGTTCTGGCCTACGATTTTGCAGAATGGTTCTGTATTCCAATACGGTGAATGTTTGCAGGAAGGCGGAAATATTGTCTACGATAGCAGTAAGACCGCCGGCGGTTTTGACGATTCAAGAGATGCGCGGCTTGGAGCGTATCAGTCGCAGACTTTTACAAAAGACGGCAAAACGCACAACTTTTTTACAACTTCATCGTTTTACGGCTGGCGTCTTAGAGAGCGCATTGTTTCCAGAGATTTGGACGTAAATTATCTTAAAGATTTCCTTTTACCAAGTGGCGCAAGTTCGCAAAGAGTTGTTACCTGGGTGGAAAGCCACGACAACTATTGCAACGACCACACATACACCCAGTTGGATGAAGAAGATGTTATTCTT
The DNA here is from genome assembly GCA_964503435.1 of uncultured Treponema sp. Classification (GTDB taxonomy): domain Bacteria; phylum Spirochaetota; class Spirochaetia; order Treponematales; family Treponemataceae; genus Treponema_D. The sequence goes on along the minus strand of CAZDAY010000319.1, from coordinate 319 downwards.
GCGTATGCAATTCTTGCAGGGCGAAAAGATGGAACTCCTTTGTTTTTTGACAGACCATACGGAAGTTATAAGGGAAAACACAATCATGTAGAGGGCGAGGGCGATAATGAACAGGAAGATATAGGTGCTGCATTCGGAACAAACAAAATTGGAATTGCCGGAAGCGATATGTACAAGGATAAGCGTGTAGTTGCTGTAAACTTCTTCCGCAATAAGATGAAGAATGCCAGCGAAACTCTTACAAATCCTAAGGGTGACAAAAGACTTTTGATGATTACAAGAGGCGATGGCGGAATTCTTATTGTTAATGTTTCTGATA
>CAZDAY010000318.1:0-2012 GCA_964503435.1 uncultured Treponema sp. | reverse complement strand
ATCCATCTTTTAGAAAAAGAGGAAATTTTCGTGTTTCTAAAAATATTGTTCCGTTTTATAAAATTTTATTTTATCTCTCAGAATTTTCTGATACCACAGAATACACAAAGGCTTGTAATCAATATGCACGGCTGTTAAAAAAATCTGTAGAAAATGAAACTGAATATATAAATGGAAAGCCAGTTTGGGCTGGAGCAAATTTAATAAATTATTCAGATTATTTTAGGGAATACATTTCATATTTAGAATCAAGACAATATCCTCTTTACACAGCAAAAATTTCTGAATTGGCTAAGAATTTTAATCCTCTTTACAGCGTTGCACTTTCGGACGCAGAAGCACAGAAAATTGCAGAAAAATCACAGTTTTATTTATCTTCTTGTGTTGAATATTATTTAAAATCAAATGCTAATAAAGAAATTTTTTCAAATAAATTTATGGAAAAAGTAAAAAAATCTTGGCTTTTTGAAAATGAAAATTATGAATTTGACTTTTACCCAGAAATTGAAAATCCTGCAAAAGAAAAATCTGCTCAAGAAACAAATCAAAATGAACAAAATTCTTTGGCATCAAAATCGCTTGTAAAAAAATCCGAGTATAGAAAAATAAAAAAGCATGGACTTAGCGATGCGGATTATTATGGAGAAGGATTTTCTGAAGGCAGGGCTGAAGATAAAGAGCAAATAAGTGAAATTTATGACACTAATCAAAACTCAAGTGCCAGTGAAAAACAAAATCAAAATGCCGCTGAAACAGAAGATGAAAATTCAAAAGATAAAACTTCAAAAGAAAAATCTGGAAAATCCAGCGAAGAAATTTTCTTTACGCAAAAAGGAAATCCTATGCCTTACGTAAAAAATGGAATTGATACGCCAAGAACTTTTTTTGCAAAAATGAATCTTCAGGGAAAGTCTCAAAAGAAACAGAAATATGGCTCTGGAAAATTTATTTCGTCTTATAACTACAAAAGTTTTATTCCGGGTTTGCAGTCAAATGAAATAAATGCCGCTGGTTCTGATAGTTTTGGAATGTTTACGGCTTGCATTTTTATGGCTGGTTTAGACGAATTTTTTTATTCATACAACGGAAAGCCTGCAAAAAATTTAAAATCTTATTCAGAAAATATTGCGTCTTTGTCTTCAAAAAATTCAGGAACTTTGCTTGATGAATATTCGCCGAATTCAAGACTTTCAATAGAAGATTTAGAAATTTGCTCATATATGATTTTAAATAACAAAGATATTCGAAAGGGTGATATTTTATTGAAAAATAAAGATGGTAAACAGGAACTTTGTATTGTTACAGGAAATGTTGGCGATTATTACAATGGGCCGGAAAATATTGAAGTTGTTGCTCTTTCTGAAAAAACTTTGGTTGCAAAAAAATGTCTTTGGTCAGAACTTGAAGATTTGGAATATTATTGTCCGCGAAGACTTGTTTGCATAAAAAATTCTAATTCAAAACTTGAATGTGCTGATGTTCTTGATACAAAGGTTTTTGGCGGAAGATTAAGTTTTGAATCAATCAAAGAAAATGAGCAGGCGGATGATTCGTACTGGCGGTGGATTCCAAACACAGGAGAATGGCTTGAACTTTTAAATCCTGAAATTTACTTAACTAATCTTATGGGAATGGAAATAGTCAAAAGTTTTGAAAATCCAAAAGAAAATGTAGAAATTGAATTTGGTTTAAGAGATAGAAACTTTTATGAAAGACGTAAAAGAAAAGATATAAATGACGACTATTTTTATCAAAATATAACAAATAATAGTAAGGATGGAAAATTTCATTTTGCTTTTGAAACGACTAAGGGCAGTATGATTATTTACGGAACTTTTTACAATAATGGAACTGGAAAATATGAGCTTAAAAAAGAATATTCGCTTGGAAAGATTACTTTAAATAATTATGGAGAACTTGAAGTTAACGGACAAAAAATTGTTAAATTTTATATTCGGCCTTACGATTTTAAATCGGCTAAACCTGGCGATGATGTTCTTCTATATATAAAC
>CAZDAY010000317.1:0-2023 GCA_964503435.1 uncultured Treponema sp. | reverse complement strand
ATATAATATGAAGCATACTGAATTATTGGCTTTAAAAATTCTTTTTCTGTGGATTGGCTTAATGTTATCAATGATTTTAAAATTTTAATAAGATTAGAAGAATCATTTGGTTTGTATAAAAAACCTGTTCTTCCGTTTACAATTTTACATAATCCGCCAGTCGCATGGGCAACTGGAATTGTGCCATAAGTTTGAGACGTAAAATCTTCAAGTCCGCATGGTTCAAAATAACTTGTGTGTAAAGAAAAATCAGCACTGGCAACACAAAGTCTGGAAAGCATCTTATTATATCCACGAAAGTAGACACATTTTCCCGGAAACATATTTGCAATATTTATAAGGGACTGTTCAAGTTCTGGACTTCCCTGTCCGGCAAAAACAAATTTCACATTTTCAACATTAGAAAGAATATTCATTGCACATTGAAACATAACATCAATTCCTTTTTGCTGAACAACTCTTCCGTGATAAGCGATAATAACTGTTTTATTATCAACATTTAAAAGATACGAAAATCTTTCAATTTCTTTTAATTTGCTGATTTTATTTGCATTTTGAAAAGCATAATTTTTTAAAAAGAATTCCCTACATTTATATTTTCCATCTAAATCACATTTTTCAGGATTAAAACTAAACGGAAGACAAGATTTTTGTACATCCTGCGGATCATATTTGTCAAAATCAATTCCATTTGTAATGCCCAGAATTGAAATTTTTTTAGTTCTAAACTGTTCTCCAAGACCGTCAGTTTCAACATAATCCAAAAGAATTTCTTTTGCGTACTGTGGCGAAACTGTCGTTAATTGAGCAAATTGAGACGCAACTAAAAAAGGCTCAATTCTTCCATTATTGTTTCCGTAAGAAAGTATTTTGTCTGGCAAAGAAGTAAAATAACTCGCTTCATCAAGATTTGCAAATTCGTGATGATAAGCTGCACCAGCATTATGAATTGTAACAATACATTTTGTGTTTTTATAAAATTCAGAACAAAATTTATCAGTTTTTTTGATTTGATTTATAAACGCCGGAAGCATTGCAGTTGGAGCATCCTGACAGTGAATAACATCTGGATTTTCTTGAATGTCGCAAGTTTTTCCATAAGAGGCAACCGCTTTTTGAAAAAGTGTATTTAAAAACTTTACATCTTTATGCCCTTCACCCTTTTTATGCAAAGGATTTTTTAATTCTTCTTCCATTGTATAAGTGTAAACTGCATGTTTTTCAGAAAACGCTGTGTTTCCTATAAAAACTATTTGAACATTATTCAGACTTCCGTGTCCAAAACTAACCACAATCTGCTTTTGTTCAACAAAAACTTCAACCGGACTATGCCAAAAACATTTGTAATCTTTTACATTTGATAAATCAGAACAAGCATAAAGTGGAATAAAAAGAGTTACGCTGTGGCCTAACTTTGCTAAATTTTCTGCAAGAGAACAGGCAACATTTTTAACACCGCCAGCTTCTGCAATTCCCGCATATTCTCTTGAAACAAGCCAAATTTTCATTCAATTTTCCTACAATTTTTAGGATTCTGGATTTTATTTTATGATTTAGTAATTTTACAAGTTTAAAACTTTTCAATTTTATGATGATTTTTACAGCAAATATAAATTCTAAAATTCTTAATCACAAAAATCAGGACGAAGTTTTTCTGCCCCATTTAAATAAACTGCTTGAATTTTAGAATTTTCCGGAAGATAAACACTCAGTAAAATTCTTATTGTTTTAGGCAACATTCCCAAAATTTGTGCTTCCTGAGAAACAAAAAGCGCAACTTTTGAAGTATCAACAGAACAAGTACTTTTTCTTAAAGCAGTTGCAGCATTTATAACATTTAAATCATTTGTCATTGTAAAATGAATACTTACCATATCTTCTGCTTGAACGTTATTTTTTTTGAACAAAGTTTCGCACATTTTTCCAACATTTTCTGTAATTGATTGAACTGTGTTTTCGCAACAAACTGCACCACGGATTGCATATAATCTTTTTTCGTTCATTTTTATGTTTCACTCCGATT
>CAZDAY010000316.1:0-2028 GCA_964503435.1 uncultured Treponema sp. | reverse complement strand
GATACAAGAGATAAGAATGTAAAAGTTGATTTTAAAACTGCTGTTATGAATGGAATGAACGCTGCAACTGGCGGGCTTTACATCCCAACTGAATTTCCAAAATTAGAATCAAGTTTTTTAAATAAAATTCCAGAATCATCTTTTAGAGAAGTTGCTTTTAGAATGGCAAAACCTTATGTTCAAGGTGAAATTCCTGATAATGATCTTGAAAACATAATTCAAGACGCTTATCCGTTTACCGCTCAGGTTGTTCCGATTGATCCAATTACTTATGTTCTTGAGCTTTTTCATGGTCCGACATGTGCATTTAAAGATTTTGGTGCACGTTTTATGGCTCGCGTAATGTCTTATTTTAATCGAAACGAAAAAGACAATCTTCATATTTTAGTTGCAACTTCAGGTGATACAGGTTCTGCAGTTGGAAGTGCTTTTTATAAAGTTCCTGGAATTGATGTAACAATTCTTTATCCCGATGGAAAAATTTCGCCACTTCAGGAAAAGCAACTCAGCACATTTGATGGAAATGTTAGAGCATTAAAAGTTAACGGCACATTTGATGATTGCCAAAGGCTTGTAAAAACTGCATTTGTTGATTCTGAACTTAGAAATAAATTCAGACTTTCTTCAGCAAATTCAATAAATATTTCGCGACTTTTGCCACAGGCATTTTATTATATGTATTCAGCCTTGCTTGTTCGAAATCGCATTCCTACTGACAGTAAAATAGAAGATGCTTCAATTATAGTTACTGTTCCAAGTGGAAATTTTGGAAATCTTACAAGTGGTTTAATTGCCAAAGAAATGGGCGCTCCTATAAAAGGATTTATTGCCGCAACAAATTCAAATCATACAGTTCCTGATTGGATTTCTACTGGAGAATATAAAACTCGCCCGTCAGTTGCAACTCTTAGTAACGCAATGGATGTTGGTGCCCCAAGTAACTACGAAAGAATCAGTGCAATGTATTCTCTTGACCAAGTACGCTCAATGTTTGCTTCTTACTGGGCAGATGATAAAATGACTCTTGAAGGAATAAAAGAATGTAATCAAAGAACAGGTTATGTTATTGATCCTCATGGTGCAGTTGCATGGAAGGCATGGAATGATGTTCGCGGTGGAAAAATGCAGGAACTTCTTGAAGGAACATTACAAAATGATTACACAAAGCCTGGTCTTAGTCCAAATATTCCTGATTGGGCAAATGATGTTGTAAACAAAAAAGCTGTTGGTATTATACTGGAAACTGCGCACCCGGCAAAATTTGGCTCAACTGTTCAAAAGGCAATCGGTCGTGAACCAAGTATGCCTGAAAGACTTGAGAAAGTTTTAAAACTTCCAGATCATGCAATCCCTATGGAAAAAGATTATGAAAGTTTCAAAACTTGGCTTGTAAAAAATCTTTAGAATATTTATTAAAGAAATGTCATTCCCGTGTTAAGCACGGGAATCTGTTAAATAGCAGATGCTGATGTTTGACATTACTCACCAACTAGATTTTTCAGTAACTTACATATTTTCATAAGTTTGCACAGAATCTTCAACGTGTTCTATTTTAATTCCTGCTTCTTTAAACATATTCAAAGAGTCTTCTTCATCATGATAATGTTTTTCGCACACAACCCTTTTTATTCCACAGTTAATAATTAACATTGCACAAGTTCTACATGGAGTCATTTTGCAATAAAGAGTTGCACCGTCTATAGAAACGCCATTTTTGGCAGCCTGACAAATTGCATTTTGTTCAGCATGAACTGTTCTAACACAATGCTGCGTAATAGAACCATCAAGATGAATCATTTTTCGCATTAAATGTCCAACATCATCACAATGAGGCAAACCTGAGGGGCTTCCCACATAACCAGTTGCAAGAATCTGATTATTTTTTGCTATTACACATCCAGAACGACCTCGATCACAAGTCGCTCTTTTGGCAATAGTTCTGCAAACTTCCATAAAATAGTCGTCCCAAGTGGGTCTAAGATATTTTTTTTCTTCTGACATAAAATTTCCTTTGCCTAAGTATAACAT
>CAZDAY010000315.1:235-2047 GCA_964503435.1 uncultured Treponema sp. | reverse complement strand
TTAACTGTTAGCACATAAAGCACAGTTGACTGCCAGTTTCCGCAGAAAAACCGCCACTTAGCACAGTTGACCGCCAGTTTCCGCAGAAAAATTCTCTGTTTGTCGGAAAATTTTCCGTGCTAATCACACAAAATCGCCAGTCCATAACGAAAAAAAATCACTTGTCCATAATTGTAATTTCCACGCGCCTGTTTTTAGCCTTTCCGCTTTCTGTTGAATTATCTGCAAGTGGTTTTGAAGCGCCGTATCCCTTTGTAAAAACATGATAAGAATCTCTTACACCAAGTTTAATCAAATAATCAGCAACCGCCTGAGCCCTATCTTCGCTTAACTTCTGCCTAACTCGCGCCGTTCCTGCAAGTGCCGTGTGTCCTTCAACCAAAATATCGTTGTCTGGCCACTGTTCAAGAATTTTCGCAATTTCATCTAATTTTCGTTTTTCACTGTCCAAAAGTTCAGCACTGTCCGCCTTAAATTTTATGTTTTCCAAAGAAAGCGTAAGACCTTTTTCACTCTGTTTAACCTTTACATCCTCAAGCCCCAAATCATCAATTTTTTTCTGAACCTGCTCAAGATTTTCCTTTGTTGATGTCCTTTCAAAATCACTAACTTCAGCGTGCGCTTCTCCGCGAAATTCAAAAACATTACCCAATGACGTATACATCAAAATCCGGAAATTTTCTGTATAACTGTCAATTCCGCCTTTTTCAGCGTCCCAAAAAATAGTTTCGTTGCTATAACCGAACATTTCCGTGGGAACTTCCGCCGCATAATAATCTAAGTTTTGCGCCTCTGGACTTTCCATTTGCATTGTGTAGTTTACCGTAAAAACATAAAGTCCGTTTTCTTTAAGCTGTCCCAGATAAGTGTAATTTGCAGTAAAAGGAACTTTGTAAGGTTTTTCCATATTAAATGATTGCCGCAAATCGTGTGCTTCGTGCCCCTGTGCTGTCCATGATTCGCCTGGAGACAATTCTCTGTTAGGAAATTTTGGAACATCGCGGACAGTTGGCATAAAATATTCATCGCCAATCGTGTAAGTTCCATCTTTGCTTCGGGTAAAAATTGAATGATATTCTTCGCCGTAAGTAAAATGATTTCCAGAAATTGCGCCAGTTGAATCTTCTGTGGTCATAAAAACCGCGTCATGTAAAGCGTTTCCGTTTTCGTCAACAGATTTAATTTCTGCCGAAACTCTGTTTACAATAACTGCGTGATGATCATAAATTCTGTTGTAAAAAACATCTTCGTTTACAGTCGAAAGAATTCTATAGCGGTCGCCAGGCAGATATTTAAATTCAAATTTTACTTTTTTACCGTCAGTTTCAAGGTTTTCAAGATTGTATTTTTTGCCCGGATTGTTTGAAAAATTATTTTCTGATTTTTGAAAGGACTGTTGAGCAGATAAATTTTGCACATTTTGTAAAGTTCGGGAATTTGCAGAATTTTGTTGATTTTGCGAAAAAACGTTTAAATTTAATAAAAAAAGCCCAAGAAAAGCAAAGAATTTCTTTTTTACAAAAATTTTCATAAAAACCTCAATTTTTTAAATTTAAAGGCATTTTAAATAATTTTTTGAACGCATATTTTTAATCATAAGAAAACATAAAAATTATTATTTAATTATCGGATTTTTTTGTAATTTAGACTACAAAATTTTAAGTAAGCGGTAATTTTTCTTATTCTTTCCACAGATGATTTTCATCCCAGAAAAAACGCTCGCATTTGCTAAGAAAACCGCCAACCCACAGAAAATAGCGACAAGGAGGTCATTTTTTTTTAGAATGAAATCTTATTTATAAAACTCCACGA
>CAZDAY010000315.1:0-135 GCA_964503435.1 uncultured Treponema sp. | reverse complement strand
CCGAAGGTTGCACATTCTCGAAATTGACACGATGTCAAACCCTTTACTAAAAAAAAATCCTATAAACTTGCAGAAAAATGGCGACAAGGAGGTCATTTTTTTTTAGAATGAAATCTTATTTATAAAACTCCACGA
>CAZDAY010000314.1:0-2048 GCA_964503435.1 uncultured Treponema sp. | reverse complement strand
CAGCAAATTTTATGTTCTATAATAAAACTTATGAAAAAATTTACTTTAACATTTCCCGACAATTCAAAACTTGAATCAGAAGAAGCTTTAACAGCGCTTATTTTAATGAACAAATTTGAGGAAATAAATCCGCTTAACAAAAAAATTCTGGCTGTAAAAGTGAACAACGAAATTTGCTCGCTGGATTCAAAAATTGACATTAGTGCAAAACTTGAGCCAGTTTATTCGGATACACGCGAAGGCTCTGCAATTTACCGGCGCTCTTTGTGTTTTATTTTAGGGGCAGCGGCTCATCGTCTTTATCCAGAATGTAGACTTTTGGTTGGTCACAGTCTTGGCTACGGATATTATTATACGCTTGAAGGAAAAACAAAACTTAGCAAAGAAATTATTTTGTCTCTAAAATCAGAAATGCAAAAAATTGTTGAAAAAGATTTACCCATAGACACAAGCTTCATTTCTTATTCGCAAGCGTGCACCTTGTTTGAAAGTCTAAATCTTACTGAAACCCGAAAGCAATTAAATTATCGCTGTCCGTCGAGAATTCAAATCAATACGCTTGGAGAATTTTCTGATTTGTATTTTGGTCCGCTGGTTTCTTCCACAGGACTTTTGAACGTTTTTGATTTAATGCCTTACAGCGAAGGTTTTCTGCTTAGATTTCCGTGCCATTCAAAACCAAATGAACTTCCGCCTTTTGAAGATCAGCCAAAACTTTTTGAAATTTACAAAAAATACAAGGAATGGGGAAAAAGGCTCAGCGTTACTTCGGCGGCTTCCTTGAATCAGTTAATTCACGACAGAAAAGTAAACGATTTTATAAACATTACTGAAACTTTGCAAACAAAACGAATTTCCGACATTGCAGACCAAATTCATCAGAAAAAATCAGTAAAAGTTGTTTTAATTGCCGGACCTTCATCCAGTGGAAAAACTACAACCAGCAAAAAACTTGCTCTTCAACTGCAGGCGATTGGCTATACGCCAAAAGTTATTAGTTTGGATTCTTATTACATTGGACGCGAGCAAACGCCAAAAGATGAAAATGGAAATTATGATTATGAATGTCTTGAAGCACTGAACATTGAACTTTTGAACGAAAATCTTGTTGATATGTTTAAAGGCAAAGAAATAAAACTTCCGAGTTATGATTTTCATGAAGGCAAAAGTTATTTTAAAGGCGACACAATGCATCTTGAAGAAAATGACATTCTGATTATGGAAGGAATTCACGGTTTAAATGATAAATTAACGCCTTTAGTTGATTCAAAATACAAATTTAAAATTTATCTTTCTGCTTTAACGCAATTAAATCTTGATGATCACAACAGAATTGCAACCAGCGATAATCGCCTTGTTCGCAGAATTGTTCGAGATGCTCAGTTCAGGGGAAAAAGTGCCGCTGATACAATTTCAATGTGGGCAAATGTGCAAAAAGGTGAACGCTTGCATATTTTTCCGTTTCAAAACAACGCTGATGCAATGTTAAACACAGCCCTTGATTACGAACTGCCGGTTTTGAAAGTTTATGCTGATCCGCTTTTGAGATGTGTAAACCCGGAGCAAACAGAATATGCCGAAGCAAACAGACTTTTGCAGTTTTTAAATTGTTTTAGCACAATTCCGGCAACTGCTGTTCCAAATCAGTCAATAATCCGCGAATTTATTGGAGGCTCCGCTTTTCATTATTGATTTTGTAATTAACGACTGTCTTTATGAACTGACGGTTTTGTTCTGACAACATGCTGGCGATTATGTGCTTAACTGCCAGTTTACTTAGAAAACCGCCAGTCAAACGTTGTCATTGCGAATCGTTTATGGTTAAGAAAACTTGCTGGGAGTGCATTTTTCTGTCTTTTGTAAAAAATCGTCAAGTCTCAGTTTTATACGCTAACAAACTAGTTGAAATGTCTTCATTGTTAAGTTCTTCTTCTTTTTCCATTTCTTTTTTCCACTGAAGTCTTTTGCTTTCTTGCAATTTCTGAAGAACCTTAACCTTTTGCATTGCCTGCTTTACAATTTCGCGCTTTTGTTCTGCAATCATCTGT
>CAZDAY010000313.1:0-2055 GCA_964503435.1 uncultured Treponema sp. | reverse complement strand
CGCACTCACTTGAAACTTCGTTGTGAATACGCTAGTCGCTCATTCCTACGCTAACGCTTCGGAACTAAAGGTGCTACACGGCGGGCTAGGTTGAATATCATAAACTTAAGAAAATTTTATGTAATTGCGAATCGCGAAGCAACGAAGCAATTTACTGGCACTTAGCACAAAAACACAAAAAAATGCAAATCTTAACTTTAAATAAATACTTACGAGAAAAATTTGGCACTAAAGTTTACAAACTCTCACTTTCCGCAGGAACAACTTGTCCAAACAGAGACGGAAAACTTTCAACTGGTGGCTGTTATTTTTGTTCTGCTGGTGGCAGTGGCGATTTTGCAAGCAGTTTTAAAGATTTAAAAACTCAAATTACTGACGCAAAACTAAAAGTCGATTCAAAATTCCCCAAATCTTACAAAAATCAAGACAAAAAATACATTGCTTATTTTCAATCATTTTCAAACACTTACGGAAATCAAGAAAAATTAAAAGCCATTTTCAAAGAAGCAATTTCTTATCCAGAAGTTGTAATACTTTCTATTGCAACCAGAGCCGACTGTTTAACTAACGAAATGATTTTATTTTTAGCCGAACTTAACAAAATAAAACCCGTTTGGATTGAAATAGGATTTCAAACTGTTCATCAAAAAACGCACGAAATGCTTAACACAAAATTTTCGCTTAAAACATTTGAAGAAACTTACGCAAAACTAAAACAAAATGGAATCAGCGTAATTGTTCACGTAATTTTAGGTTTGCCCGGTGAATCAAAAAATCAAATGAAAGAAAGCATAAAATATCTTGCAAATTTAAATCCCGTTTTAGATGGAATAAAAATTCAAGTTTTAAATGTTTTAAAAGGCACAAAATTAGAAGAAATGTACAAAGAAAATGCTTTTAAAATTTTTGAAATGCAAGAATATTGTGATTTTGTTGCTGAATGTTTAAAACTTTTGCCACCACAAGTTGTAATTCACAGGCTCACAGGCGACGGTCCCAAGCAACTTTTAATTGAACCAAAATGGATTGCAAACAAAAAACTCGTGCTTAACACATTGAATAAAAAAATTTCACAAGAACCTTAGCACATAATTTAAAAACAAAAAAAGGCTTCCTAAAAAAACAGAAAGCCTTTCTTTACTAAAAAAATTAGCAAATCAAATTAGAACCAAATGCGGAAACCGCCATTGATTGGGAATGAAATCCAATTTGGCTTAAATGCACCATTAGTAATCCAGAACATTGGCTGATAAGCAACCTGTGCATAAAGTTCAAGGAATCCATTAATAAAGAATACGTTTGTTCCCAAAACTGCACGTGGACCAAATCCAAATCCGCCATAACCATAAGCATTGCCATCATTTGCAAGCTTAATGTCTGCTGCAAGTCCAACTCCGTAGAAATAACCCCAAGTTCCACTGATTTTAGGATTAGCAATCCACCAGTCTGCTGTACCACCAATGCTAAAAGCATTTGAGCCTAAATATGCATCTACAGCAAATACTGCAGGAACATTAGAAAGTTTAAATGTTAAAGCACCAGCTCCGCTTCCACCAACGATGTATCCACCTTGAACACCAACGCCAGTTGTTGCAAAAGCACCAGTAGCACCTGCTACGAATAATGCTGCAATTACAGCCAAAATTCTCTTTTTCATAGAAAAATACCTCTGAAATTAGATTTTTTGCCTTAAAAAAGCAAATCCTTTGTAAAAACAAAGGACATTGTCAGATTAACACAATTATATATAAAAATCAAGTTTTGTTATTTTTAGTATTGTTATTTTTAGTATTGTTATTTTTAGTCACATAAAACTGCCATGTTTCGCAGTTGAGTGGCAGTTAAGTAGAAAATCGCCAATTTAAAAAGAAAGATTTTCCCTGTCGTAGCACGAAAATCACAAAAAATCTTAAACTTTAAAACATTAAAAACATAAGAATAGACTAATTTCAAAAAATCAGATATATTTTAGTAAAATATTTTTTTAGGAGATATACAAAATGGCAGATGTAAAAGTTGCTATTAATGGTTTCGGCCGTATTGGTCGTTTGGCTT
>CAZDAY010000312.1:0-2067 GCA_964503435.1 uncultured Treponema sp. | reverse complement strand
ATTTTTTGACTGCCAAATTTTAAATTCTTGAATTTGATTTTTTGAAACACAATCAAAATCTTCATTATTAAGAAAATATTTTTTTTCGTTCAAGATAAAATCTTTTTTGTCGAGTTCATCAAATGGCGTGTGATTTTTTTCAAGTGGCGCTTCTTCAAAATAATTGTGGGGAATTTGGAAGCCAGAAAAACTTTCTTCGCTGTAAGAAAAAAATGTTTTTATTTCGCTGGATTTTTCATACAAACGGATAAAGGCAGAACTTGGCTTTTCATCATCAAAAAAATTTAACTCTTTGCGTTTTAGTGAATTCAAAAATGAAAGTGGTTTGTAAGTTATGTTTATGGCGTTTTGCGAACAGTTGATTACGAAATTATATTTGTACGGACTGATTGCGGCAAGTTTGTAAACAAAGATGCTCACGCCGTTTATTTTTTCTTGCGGACGATAAGTTTTGTTTTTTAATTCGTTCATAAAAAAATCGAACGGGCGGACAATGTGCAAATTTTTTTCTTCAAAAAAATCATTTTCAGCGGAAACTAATTTTTGCAATTCTTTTATACACGTACTTAAAATTTGATCAGCACTTTCTGAAAAATCAGTTTTAAGAAATTCATTTCTAAATTCAAACCAGAATTTTAACAAATCAGAAAATGAAGATGCTGTACAAATTTTTGTAATGTGATTTTTTAAATTTTTGTACATTTGAAGTTCAAGTTGATCTGTTGGAATTGAAGATAAAACTTCCAACCAAACATCAGAATTTTTGTCGTAATTACAAAGACAATGATGAGCGTTTCCTTCCTTTATAAGATTTTCGTTTATCTTTTTTTCTTTCCAAGGAACATAATCATTTAAAAGCAAAGCACGAACTGAATCATAAGAAAAATTTTGTTTGTAACATTCCTGAATATTTTCAAAAATACTTCCGGCGCTGTTTTGAAGCACAGGCGAACTTGCCCGAATTACAAAGGGCACACAGTATTTTTGAAATTCTCGGCTGATGTAAGGAATGTAAGTGGAAAGTTCTGGAACGTGAACAGCAATGTCCTGAGGTTTTACAGAATTTTGCGAATCGGATTTTGTGTCAGATTTTGAATCATCAATAAGTTCCCGAATTTTTAAAACAGTTCTTCTGAGTTCCATTCGCGCGTCTGGATAAGAATAAATTTCTGGAACGTAATTTTCGTTTTGCGGAAGCTGAACACTTATGATGTTTTGCGCATCTTTAAAAATATTTTTGTATTCATCAAAATCTTGCATTTGCTCTGGATAAAAAATTATAAAAGTTTTTTTGCGCTCAAGAAATTGCGGTGAAAGCCATGAAGGTTCAAACATTTTGTCGCCTAAAAATTTTTTGTACATTTCGTAAAGTTTTAAATAATCCTGATTTTCTAAATCTGAATCGTCTTGTGGCGTTTTGTGATTTTTGGAAAGCCATTCAAGATAATGCTTGTGCCATAAATCCAGCGAAGAAAGATTCGAACTTATCCAGTCAGTAAACGAAAAAGAATTTTGTGCAAAGTTTGGATTTATGATGCTTTTAAAAATCGCTTCGTTTTTTTGTGCGAGCTGAGAATTTTTTTCGATTAAATCGTAAACAAAAAGTTTTTTTAAAATTGAAGGGATTGCCTGTTTGCCCTGAATATTTGTGGCTAAATAATTTTCTTTAAATTTGTCCCAGGCGATAAATTGCTGCATGGAAATTACATTTGTTCCAGATTTCTGCGGATTTTTTACACACCAGGTTGACCAGGTTTCCAATTCAACAGAACTTGCAAAAACAAAAAATGTGTCTTCTTTGCCAAGACTGGCTTTTAAAATTTCAGCGATTTCTGACGCTTCTTTTTCGATGATTTTCATTATTTTATTATATCACAGAGGATTTTATGATTACAGAGGATTTTGTGTGCGGACATAGGATCTTATGTTTGCACGGGATTTGATGTACTAACAGGGGATCTTCTGCGTGCCGGCAGTTTTGTGTTTGCGCGGAGGATCTTCTGTTAGCGCGGGATTTGATGGTTAGCAGAGAGTCTTCTGTTTGCGCGGGGGATTTCTGTGCTAACA
>CAZDAY010000311.1:0-2097 GCA_964503435.1 uncultured Treponema sp. | reverse complement strand
CTGGATGAGCCGACATAAAAATAGATTGAAAAAATTCCGTTAAAGATTGAATAAAAGACATAATTTTATTTTATTATTGAAACTTTATTTACTCAAGGTATGATGAAAAAGCGTTTTTATAATCCTGAACACTTGATGCCATAACAATTTGTCGCCTTATTTGAGAACTTCCCTGCATTCCTGAACAATATGCACAAAATTTTTTACGCATTTGAAGACAAGCAGATTTTTCGCCTTTTTCCTGAACATTTATTTCCAATTCTTTAAAACCTGCAGAAATCCGTTCTTTATAAGTTTCTTTTTTATAAGTTCCAGTTGTTAAATATTCAATCGTTCTTTTAAACAAAAAAGGATCGCCCATAGCAGCACGAGCAAACATTATGCCGTCAACATTTGTTTTTTCAAACATTTCAAGCGCTGTTTCTGGACTTTTTGCATCTCCACTGCCAAAAACAGGAATTCTTCCATTAACAAATTCTACAAGTTGCCTTTGAATTTCCCAATCAGCATTTCCTGAATAACCTTGCGCTTTGGTTCTTGCATGAATTGTAATTGCGTCAGCGCCAGCTTCTAATGCGGCTTGTGCACATTCCTTCCAGGTAATATTAGATGAGTCCCAGCCGCTTCGAATTTTTATACTAACAGGAACATTTCCTCTTTGCTGATTTGATTTTGCGTATTCAAGCGATTTTTCTTTAACCGCTTTTACAATAGAATACAGACGTTCTGGTTCCTTTGTTAACATACTGCCAGCGCCAGTTTTTGTTATTTTTGGAACTGGACAACCGCCATTTATGTCAATGCAATCACAATCTGTAGAAGACAAAACAATTTCTGTAGCTTTAGACATAACTTCTGCATTTCCACCGAAAATTTGAACAGCATAAGCTTTTTCAATAGGAGAACGCGACATTAATTCAAGAGTTTTTTTATTTCCGCGAGTTAAAGCTTCGGCACTAACCATTTCTGTTGTACAAAAAGATGCACCACATTCAACACACAAAGTTCTAAATGCCCTATCACTATAACCAGCGATTGGCGCAAGAAACAAATTTCCTGCCAGTTCGAGACTTCCTATTTTTACAGGATGATACCAAGACATAAATTATTTAAGTTATTCAGGAAGTTTAAAAACCTTACAGCTGTTTGTCCAAAGTTGAGCAGCAAGTTTTTCAATATCAATTTCAAGCATCTCGGCAAGAAAGGCGGCCGTTGCAGGAAGCATTGCAGGCTTTGTTCTCTTTTTTTCCCGATATTGAGCTGGAATCATAAAAGGACTTTCGGTTTCTATAAGAATTCTATCAAGAGGAATATTTAAAACCGTTTCGTGCAAATTTCTTGCATTTCTATAAGTAAGATTTCCCGCAAAAGAAAAATATACATTCATATTTGCATCAAGACATTTTTTTGCGTATTCGGCATTTTCGCTATAACAGTGAAAAATTGCACCACTGTCAGGTAATCTGTCTTGTAAAATTTCAAAAATATCGTTTCCAGCCTCTCTATTATGAATTATAACCGGAAGATTATATTTTTGTGCTAATTCAAGTTGAGTAATAAAAAGTTCAATTTGACTTCTTTTATTACCATACTGTTTAAAATAATCTAAGCCAGTTTCTCCAATAGCAACAACATTTGGAAGTTTTATACTTTCTTCAATATCTTGAATCCAATTTACACCCGGAGCAGTAACTTCAGAAGGACCAACTCCAACGGCATGATAAATTCCGCTTTGAAATTCCAAATATTTGTATTCTTTTTTAAAATCAACAAGTGAATTATTTATAGAGATAATGCGAGTAACTCCAGCTTGTTTTGCCTGTTGAATAACGCGATATTGTTCTATTGGGTCATCATATATCAACCCAATATGGGCATGAGTATCAAAAAATTGCATGGCTTTCTTCCTTAAAGTTAGAACTGTTAAAAATATAAAATTATCGTAATCAAATCTGTAATATTTTTGATATTTATAAAAACCATAAAAATGACTTTAAATATCACTTTACAAATAAAACAAAAATGATTCCCATTTATTCAAATCAAGAAGTAAAACTATTGTTTTGTAACATTTGTACCGATAAGTAAAGATAACAT
>CAZDAY010000310.1:0-2101 GCA_964503435.1 uncultured Treponema sp. | reverse complement strand
ATCGTTTGTTTTTTATTTCATTCTTTCATAAGAAGTTTTTGCAGAACGATCTTGCGTCAAACAAAATGGCGGCACAAGAGTAACGTGAATCGGAGTTGCATGCCCAGATTTGCAGCCGTACGCTTCCCGCATATATCGGCGACAATCTTCCAGCGTAAGCGTAATATCTTCCGGCAAAATCACGCCAATAAAATGAGTCTGCTCCAAAAAAGTCGAATTTTTCTTCATAAGGAAAATTATATAGAAATTGTTGCTCTTGAAAAGGGGCGTTATTTAGTGCAAGTTTTTATTCTTCTCATTGACAGCGAAATTTGAGCAATTTATAATAAAACAAGTATGTATATAGACGAAAGCATAACTATAGATATAAAAAAATTTCCTCAGGTAATCCAAGATGATATAAAAGAAATGGAAGAATTTTATAAAAAGGACGACTGGTTTCATTTTGACCAACAACAAGATGCCATGACAATATCTGCAAAGACATACGTACAGAACGGAAGAATAAGTGTGCAAGATTATAGAAAACTGACTGAAAAATACCAGTAAAGGATTGAAGCAAATGGAAATTTTAGAACTTGACAAGTACACTCAAAATGACAGGACTTATGGCGGTTTATCTGGGAATAAAATAGGACTCACTATCGAAGGAAAAAATTAAATCAAAATCCGCTACTCGCTAAACATTTTCACATTGACACCAAAATTCGCTAGGGTTATTATTAAAAATATGAGCGGAATCAAAACAATAGTAGTTTCTCAGAAAAAAAAAGATTTAATATCAAAAATCAACTGGGACTATGACATATCTGAAGATGAAGCACTTAAAATAATAGAGAACAAAAAAAACAAATCTCCATTCCGCATAAATTATTTTGTAAAAAGCCTTGAAAAATTCTCTTGGCAAGACCTTGTTTTTCTTTGGGGATTGGAGAGTGTGACAGATTATACACACCAGAAGTCCGTAGAATGATTTTTCCTAAATCCTTACAGGAGCAATATGATGGAGTATTCGAGTTATTACGAAACAGAACTTTATTCTATACAGAACGAAGTCCTGAAGAATTTGAAAAGTTTAAATCTGCCCTTTTATTTAACAGGCGGAACCGCTGTAAGCAGAGGATATTTTCATCACCGCTACTCAGACGACCTTGATTGTTTAAAGTGTTTTATAATTTAGAACTTGATTGTATTTTATTTTTTACATACAATAAAGTAGTATGGCTACTCTTAGCAATAATAAATTAAAATTGTTATTAAGTTTATTTGATTCTCATAAGATACTGCTCTCAGAAGAGCTTTTAGACAAAGGCATTTCAAACGACCTTATCCAATACTACAGAAAATCTGGATGGATAAAAAGCATTGGCAAAGGTGTTTATACACGACCAAATATTGATGTTTCTTTATATGATACTCTTGAAGTTCTTCAAAAAAAAATGAAACTAAAAATTCATCTTGGCGGAAAAACTTGTCTTTCTAAAGTTTATAATGTTCAACATTTTGTGGAATTGAAAGAGTCAAAAACAGAAGTGTTTTGCAGTAGAGAAACAAATCTTCCTTTGTGGTTCAAGGAAAAATTCAGCAATGAAATTGTTATAAAGCAAACAGAATTCTTAAAAACAGATAAAGGAATCGTGCAGTTTTCCTTTCCTAGTAACGATATTGAGGAGATTTCCACACCGGAAAGATGTTTTTTAGAACTTCTTAATTATGTGCCGAATGAAACATCTGTCTCAGAGGCGAGAGAAATCCTTGAGCTTCTTGTGAATATCCGTCCTTCTTTAATGCAGATGCTTCTTCAAGAAAGCACATCTGTAAAAGTCAATCGCATGTTCTTTTATCTTTCAGAGAAGGTGAACCACTCATGGTTTAAGTATTTGAATAAAGAGAACATAAATTTCGGTTTTGGAATCCGCGAGATTGAGAAAGGCGGACATTTTGTAGAAAAATATAACATTATTGTAAAGGACACTGAAATATGAGCATAAATTATGAAAATCAGGTAAGACTTCTAGTACGTTGTATTCCTATAATATCAGAATACGATTGCTTTGCATTAAAAGGTGGAACAGCGATAAATCTGTTTTACAGGAATCTC
>CAZDAY010000309.1:0-2115 GCA_964503435.1 uncultured Treponema sp. | reverse complement strand
AGTTTAAATAATGTTCTTCAAAGTAAAGTTCCAGTTTTTAAAGCCGACCGCCAGCTTCTTGCAGTTCGTGCCGCACATCGCTCTTCAATCGACGGAATAATTCACGAAGTAAGTTCTTCAGGGCAAACGGTTTACGTAGA
Organism: uncultured Treponema sp.; assembly: GCA_964503435.1. Taxonomy (GTDB): domain Bacteria; phylum Spirochaetota; class Spirochaetia; order Treponematales; family Treponemataceae; genus Treponema_D. Next base: position 1,975 of record CAZDAY010000309.1, on the reverse strand, counting down.
GCCAACTGAACTTGTTCAAGCAAACAATGCACTTGTTCAGGAAGAATATAATCTTGAAGCAAAAATGCGAGAAATTTTTAGAGAACTTACAGCAAAACTTAAAATTTACAAAACTGATTTTGAAAATGCCCACAAAACTATGCTTTTACTTGATCAAACTCTGGCTGCATCAAAATGGCAAAAAAACATAAATGGAATTTTCGCTGATGACACAGAATCGCTTCCATGTAAAATTGAAAAAGCGCGTCATCCTCTGTTGCTTCAAAAAGCTGTTCCAATCGACATAAATTTTCTTGAAGGAAAAAGAATTTTAATTATTACTGGACCAAACACTGGCGGAAAAACTGTTACGCTAAAAACCGTTGCTTTATTTGCTTTACTAAATCAAGCAGGATTTCCAATTCCAGCCGCTTCAGAAACAAAACTGCCAATTTTTAATTCAATTTTTGCTGATATTGGTGATGAACAATCAATCGAACAATCTTTGAGTACATTTTCTTCACACATGAAAAACATTGCAACAATTCTAAAAAATGCTGATGAAAATTCTCTTGTGCTTTTAGATGAATTTGGAAGCGGAACAGATCCTCAGGAAGGAAGTGCAATTTCCATGAGTGTTCTTGATGAACTGATTCAAAAAAAATCTTTTGTAATTGTTACAACACATTTGGGAATTTTAAAAAATTACGGTTATACAAATCCTTTTTGCGTAAATGCAAGCGTAGAATTTAATCCGAATACACTAGGCCCAACCTACAAACTTTTGATGGGAATTCCTGGCGAAAGTCATGCAATTGACATTGCATTAAATTCTGGAATTCCAAAAGACATAATTCAAAACGCAAAAAATTATATTGCAACGGAACAAACTGACATCAGCAAGTTGATAAAAGGTTTGAACCAGAAATATTCTGAACTTGAAGAACTTAAACTTGAACAAAAAAAACAAGAAGATATTTTACAGAAAAAAATTCTAAAACTTGAACAAAAAGAAATTAATTTGTCGCAAAAAGAAATTGAACTAAAAGAAATCGAAAACAAACAGTCTTTTGAATTTTTAATAAAAACTCGAAGCGAACTTGAAAATCTTGTGCGGAAACTTCGTGAAGGCGAAATTACCCGCGAAAAAACTCTGGCTGTAAAAAATTTTATTGAAGAATTTCAAAACAATGTAAATGCCCAAAATACAGAAATTGAAAAGTCAAAAGAAAATCTGGAAAATCAAAAAAATCAATTTAAACTTAATCAGGAAAAATTTACTGACAACGGAATCAGAATTTTAAATTCAAAAGAATACAAGGGCAAATCTTCAAAAAAAACAAAACTCCACTTTTCAAATTCCGAAGCTATAAAAAATGCAAAGGTTTCTGAAATTCAACAGGAAGCTGCAAAAAATCAAAAGCAAAAAAATAAAATTTTAAAGACAAAAGAATTTATTTTTAAACCGGGAATGGAAGTTTATGCATTTTCATCACGAAAAGAAGGAATTTTAATAAATCTTGTAAAACCAGAAATTTGGTCAGTGCAATTTGGTTCAATAAAAATGAATGTTCCGCAAAAAGACTTGATTTTAAAAGAACAAAAAAATTTTATGCAAAAAGCAGATTTTGTTTTTGATAACTCAAACGTTTTTTCATCCGAAGAAAAACCAAAATTTGAACTCAGGCTTTTGGGAATGAGATGCGAAGAAGCAATAAAATCTTTGGAAAGGCAACTCGACCTCTGTGCAATTCATAACTTTAAAAATTTTTCGATTATTCACGGAAAGGGAAATGGCGTTTTGCAACAGGCGGTTCAAGATTATCTTTCAAATTATCCTGGCGTAAAAAATTTTCATTTTGCGGTGGCAGAAGATGGCGGAAGCGGAAAAACTTACGTGGAATTATTTTAAGAATGAGCAAAGGAGGCATCTCATTTTCGCACAGAACCCATTGCATTGCTCCTCTCAAAAATATTGAATTTTTTTGCATAAATA
>CAZDAY010000308.1:0-2126 GCA_964503435.1 uncultured Treponema sp. | reverse complement strand
GATCCTAGCAGAATGACAGATTTATTTGTTGCAGAAAATTATACAAAAGAAGTTCTTGAAGGATTAAAAATTGTTGCAAAAGCTTTTGAAGCAAAGGCAGTTGTTTTAGTTGCTTCACAAAAAAGTAAATTTGATATTGATTTTGAAAATGAATTTTCTGAACTGCCATTTTTGTTTATAAAAGCGGACGTTTCAAAATATCCTTGCGGATTTGCAGAAAATTTAATCAATTTAATAAGGGAAACTGTAAAAAATAAAAATTCATCTTCTAATTTTTCTAAATTTTCATCAAAAGCTTCAGAAATTGATTTTTCAAAAGTGAATCGTCAGTGCATTTTTATTGACAGCGAAACTGCTTACAGCACAAGAAATGCAATAGTTTTTGATAAACCGCTTGTAGAAAATTTTGTTCATTTTACAGGAAATTGTTTAAGAGCGGCCGCAATGTTTAAGGTTCGAATTGGAACGCCAGTAAAATATCTTATTGAACAATGCGGTGGGTTTAAAACAAAATGTGCTAAGATTGTAATAAATGGACTGATTACGGGAAAATCTGTTTATACTTATGATTTCCCAATTTCAAAAGACATAAAATCAATAGAATTTCTGCCTTCAGTGGAACTTTGTGATCAAAATTCATCGCCATGTATTCGTTGCGGAAAATGCAGAAGAATTTGCCCTGAAGATTTATTTCCAGATTTAATTTACGAAAGTCTTACAGAAGATTTTGAAATTTCAGATGCAATGAAACAAACTGTAAATCTTTGCTCAGAATGTAATTTATGCAATTCAATTTGTCCTTCAAGACTTCCTTTAAGCCAAAGCATTTTACTTTTAAAAAATCAAATTTTAGAAAATCAAAATCAAAACAAAGAATGAGGATTTTATGAGTAATTTTTATAATCGTGATTCAATAAAAAACATAACATTAAAACCTTTTAGTTATATAAGCAAATCTGTGGGAACTTGCGGAATTTTTATTTTAGCCCTGCTTTTAGTTCAGATTTTTATGCTGATTTTAACAAAAAGTTTTTCTTCATTACTTTTAGTTTTATTTGCGGTTTTTGCAAGCCTTTGTTCTGAACTGATTTATTATTTTACAAAGAAAAAATTTGCTTCAAGTTTTATATATTCAATAATTAACGGAATTTTGGCTGGACTTTTAATTCCTTCAGATTATCCGCTACTTGCTGTTTTTATTGTAACATTTTTCTGTTTTACAATTTGCAAATATGCATGGGACGGATTTGGTCATTCCTGGGTGAATCCAGTGGCACTTACAGTTTTATTGCTGTACTTTTTTAATGCTGATTATTTTAAAACCTTTACGCTGGATTTTGAATCAGTCAGAATAAAAAATCCTGCCTTAATTTTAATTCAAAATGGTACAGTTCCAATTCTTCCATTTGATTCTAAAATTACAGAATTTTTAAATAGAACTGTATTTAATTTGTTTGGCATTGTTATTCCAGAAGGTTATATTTCGTTCTTTTGGGATTCTGGTTCAAATATTGCTGCGTTCAGATTTAATTTTATAACCTTAGTTTCGTCAATTATTCTTTTGTCTTTTGACATGATTGATGCACTTATTCCTTCAATTTTTATTTTCACATATTCAGTTTTAGTCAGATTTGTTCTTCCTCTGTTTTTAGGAGAACCTTCAATTCATGGCGATATTTTTCTTGCACTTTTAACAAGCGGAACTTTATTTTCCACACTTTATTTACTGCAATTTTTTGGAACAACGCCATTAAGTCTTTGCGGAAAAATTTTCTTTGCAATAATTTCAGGATTTCTGGCATTTTTTATAATCGGTTTTGGAACATCTTCTTGCGGATATATTTTTGTAATTCTCTGCATGAATGTAATTTCTCCAGTTATACAATATTTTGAAAATCTTTCAGTTAACAAAAAACTTAACAAGGTGCTTCTTCCTAAAATAAAAGCGTTAAAAGAGGTTGATAATGTCTAAAAAAGATAAACAAAAGAAATTCAAAATTTTTTCAACTAAACAGAAAGATTCTTCGTTTCAAAATTTTTCACAAAAAAAATCTGATTTTGAACAGGAAAGAAAATTTTCTTCAGCGGAATTTTCACAATCAGAAGAATTATCAGAATCAGAAAAT
>CAZDAY010000307.1:0-2126 GCA_964503435.1 uncultured Treponema sp. | reverse complement strand
ATTATTTTCTTCAGATAAATTTAAATAGTCATATTTGATTTTTGAATTTTCTAAAATTCGCGAGTAGCCTGTAAAACACGGAGCAATTAACAAAACGTTTTTTAAATTGGCGGATTTTATAAAACTGTTTAAAATTTCAGAAGCACCATTTCCTGCACAAATTTGATTTTTGCTTACATTAAATTTTTGTGCTAGTAAATTTTTTAATTCTTCATTTTCTAAATCTGGATATTGAAAAGAATTTTTTATACTTTTATATGCAATTCTTTTTGCAGATTTTGGAATTCCCAAAGGATTTACGTTTACTGAGAAATCATATTTTATTTTATTTGTATAAATGTTTCCGCCGTGCATTTTTTTCTTCCACAAAAAATTTTACAGGATTTTAAACAAAATAAAAATCAGCAAAATAATAAAACTTGCAAAAAGTTCTGCACTTATTGCAGTTGCGTAAAGAAGTTTGTTTGCTCTTTTTATGTCTTGCATTTCAATTTTCCTTAAATCATCGCCAAGGAATTTTTTGTTTTCCAGTTTACCTTCATAATATGCAGGACCGCCAAGTTTTATTCCCAAAGCGCCAGCACAAGTACTTTCTGTTTGCGCAGAATTTGGACTTTCGTGATTAAATCTGTCCCGTAAAAAAATTCTCTTTGCATTCTTTGCATTAAAATCTTTTCCCAAAAATATGCAAGAAAAAATCATCAATATGGCACTCAATCTTGACGGAATAAAATTAAAAAAATCATCTGTCTTTGCCGCACATTTTCCAAAATCAAAATAACGTTTATTTTTATAAGCAATCATTGAATCAAGCGTATTTACACTTTTATAAAAAAATCCCAAAACTGGACCTCCCAAAGCGGTGTAAAACAAAGGTGCAATAACGCCATCACAAATATTTTCTGCAATAGTTTCAACTGTAGCTTTACAAATTCCTTCTTCAGTTAAATTTTTTGTATCGCGGCCAACTATAAAGGAAAGGCTAAGTCTTGCTTCGTCAAGAATTTTTTTTTCAAGATTTTTATAAACTTTCATGCTTTCATCTTTTAAACATTTTGTCGCCAAAAGATAATAAGTCAAAACGCCTTCAATAAGACAAGCAAAGATTAAATTGATTTTATATGATGCAAACAAAACAATGGCAACTAAAAACATTGAACTAAAGCAAACAATTATTTCTGTAAAAATTCCATAAATTTTTTTTGTGCTAGATTTTAAATTTTTTTCACTTCCCTTTTTCCCAATAAAAAAAATTTCTAAATTCAAAATCAATTTTCCAATCAATCTTACTGGATGCGGCATAAATTGCGGATCGCCAAAAATTAAATCGAGAACAAAACCTATTTGCAGTGCAATCAAATGATAAAAAATTATATTCTGCATAAATTCTCCAACTTAAAATTTGATTTATCGCCGATTAAAACAAAAGAAAAACCTTCGCCGTTTTCAACTTGGAAATTAAAAAAATCATCTTTTGTGAGCGATGAAAGAAGAGCCATAATTGTTCCGCCGTGAGCAACAAGTGAAATTTTTAAATTTGATTTTTTCATCTTTCTGATTTTTAAAAGAATTTTTTTGAAAGATTTTAAATTTCTTTTTACAAATTTTGTCTTTGATTCGCCATTTGGAAATTTTGCGTTTCCATTGCTAGAAAGCCACTGAATATATTTTTTGTCATTTTTTAATTCAGAGAAATTTTTGCCTTCAAAATCACCAAAATTTATTTCTCTAAAATTTTTGATTTTGATAATTTTATAATTTGGGTAAATTATTTTCGCTGTTTCTGTACAACGTTTTAATGGGCTTGAAAAAACTAAATCTGAATTAGGATACTTTTTTTTGCTAAGATTTTTTTTGATTTCTTGAATTCCAATTTCACTTAAACTTTCATCAGTTTTTCCAATATAACGTTTTTCTAAATTTCCTTGAGTTTTTCCATGTCTAATAAAAGTAAAATTTATTTTAATCTCTGTTCTAAACCGCATATAATTCTTACTACCTTTTGAGATTTTTTTGCTATCTGAGTCAAAAGTCTTCCAGTAAATTCTCTGTAAAGTCTATCTTGTTTTTCCAAAGGAATAATGCCACTTCCAATTTCACAAGAAATTATTATGATTTCTGGATTG
>CAZDAY010000306.1:0-2129 GCA_964503435.1 uncultured Treponema sp. | reverse complement strand
CTGTTAACCCACAAATTACAAAATTTCTGCTTCGGCTTCAGTTTCTCTGCCTTCCTGAATCGAAAACGGCAAACTTCGTAAAATTCTTATCTTTACAAGCGAACCCTGCGTAATATTTTTTTTCTTTCCTTCACATCTTGCGTGAATAAAATTATTTGTAACAGCATTTACCGGCAAATCATTTAAAGAAATTTTTTGGCTGGCAAGAATCATTCGTTCACTTCGATTATTTTCAACAACAGCATTTAAATCTTTGCCAATAAAAGAATCTATGTAATTCACTTTTGATTTGATTGCAAGTTTAGTTAAAATTTTTACGCGCTCATCTTTTATTTTTTCAGGAATTTGATTTTTCATTTCGTAAGCTTTTGTTCCCGGTCTTGCTGAAAAAGGAAAAGCATGAATCCATGCAAAATTTAATTTTTCACAAAGTTCTAAAGTTTGCTCAAAATCATTTTGAGTTTCGCCTGGAAAACCTGCAATTATGTCGCAACTTATAAACGGATTTTCTTTTGATGAACGCAAAAGTTTTACAGCATTTTCAACTTGCAAAACTGAATAAGGTCTGTTCATTGCTTTTAAAATTTCATTACTTCCGCTTTGAACGCTTAAATGAAAACTCGGAGCAACTCTAGGATTTTTTATTACCTGACAAAATTTTTCGTTAACACTTTGCGGATACAAACTTGAAATTCTTAACTGAATATTTTTTGTGTTTTCAAGAACAATTTTCAGTAAATCAGCAAAGTCACAATTTTTTTCAATTTGATTATTTTCTTCGGCAAGCAAAAACTTTCCTGCATATTGGCTTAAATTTACGCCGGTAAAAACAACTTCATTTTTTCCAAGATTTTCAAGTTCCTGAACTCGCTCCACAACATCATTAACACTAAGAGAAATTGATTTTCCACGGGCAAAATGAATTCTGCAAAACGCACAATTATTATTGCAGCCATCTTGAACCTTAATTGACGCACGGCTGTGTTTTTCAAAAACTGGCGTATAAAGCATAAAGCTTAAATTTTTTGAATTATCAGAATTCTTCTGAATTTTATTTTCCTGTTCAAAAATAAATTTTTCCAAAATCTCGCAAGAAATTTTTTCTTTATTTTCCATCATCTTGGCGATATACGAAAGAAGAAATTTTTTTGTTCCAGCAAGAATACAAATTCGTTCAGCATTAATTTTTTTGATTTCTTGTGCATCAAGTTCGGCATAACAGCCTGTAACTATAATCGGGGAATTTTTAAATTTTTTCAAAAGCAAGCGAATAATGCGACGTGCCTTTTGTTCAGCCTTTGCGGTAACTGTGCAAGTATTTATTACGCTCAAAATCACATTGTCATTTTCTTGCGTAGAAGAATTTATATTTTCCAAATCACATTTAAAACCTGCCAAAGAAAAACAGCGGGCAGCACCTTCAGTTTCGTCTTGATTTAAGCGACAACCTAAGGTTTCAAAATGAATAATTTTTTGCATTATTTTTTAGTTGATATGAGATTGACAGCGAAGTTTTCCTCGACTTGCATCATACTGAGAGGCATTTATAGAAAGCGCACGGTCGTAAGCCAAAATTGCATTTCGCCAATCAGAAGTCATTTCTCTGGCATAACCCAATCTTGTCCACCAATAATCTCTAGTTGGTTCAGAACGAACTGCCGCAGAAAAAGAAATGTCTGCGTGTTCATAACGAGTTTGCTTTATATAAATTTCGCCCATGTAATAATAAACGCGTCCAACTCTATTTGCATTTTCAGGAACGCTTGAAATATAACGCTGAAATAAATTCAATGCTTCGTTATTTTTTCCCAGAAAATATTTTGCCTCGCCAAGAACTTCAATTAATCTGGCATCGTAGGCATTTATTCTTCTGGCTTCAGTTGCTCTTTGTTCAGCCTCGCTATATTGCTTGTTTGAAATTAGAGCCCAGCACAACACAACATAAGCTTCACGATTATTTGGATTTGTAGTAAGTTCATCTTCGCAAACCAAAATCGCTTCTTTGTATTTTCCTTCGTTGTAAAGTTTTAAAGCGTCAGGTTTTGGATTTTGTGATTGTGAAAAAACTGAAACTGAAAAAAATAAATTTAATGCAGTCAATATAAAAATTTTTTTTGATAAATTTAACT
>CAZDAY010000305.1:0-2140 GCA_964503435.1 uncultured Treponema sp. | reverse complement strand
TCGTATTCATATTCAGTTTTTGTGTAAATAAAGTTTTCGTTTCCGCTTGCTTTTTAATACCTCCATTTCCTAAAAACTAGTTCAGCAACCCGATTCTGCTCAGCAAATTTTCCACTTCTGCGCAAACTTCATCAAAGGAAATATTTTTTGCATAATTCTGACGGCTTGCGTATTTTTTCCAAAGGCTGTTCATAAAGCCATCGCCTTTGATTGTTTGCAGAGTTTCCTTCGTGTTTTCAAGATATTTCTGGCTTCCCCGTTTTTCTGCAGTGTTCTGGAAAGAATTGTTTCCAATTTTTCCGCTGCAACAGTTTCTATCGGATAAGTTCCGATTTTAATTGCATTTTCATCAAACAGGCATTTAAAAGAATAATCTACTTTGCCAGGCGTGATTTTGTCGCCGGTCGTGATGTCGATTGAAAAAGGCGCGTGAATTTTTTCATAGTCTGCAAAAAGAAAGGCACGAAGCCCACCATAGTCATCGTCATCGCGGATGTCTTAAAGCCGGTCAAACACAAATGTGAAATCATCATCGCACGGAACAGAAGCGATATATTTTATGATTTTTGCAGTTTCATCTTTGTCCAAAGAAAATCCAGTGATTGTTGTGTCCATATCCATTGTCGAACGGTTCTGAAGTCCTAAAAGTGAACTTATTAAAAGCCCGCCCTTTAAAATAAAATTTTCTTTATATTCAGAAAGAGAAATTCTGCGGACAAAACATTCCATCACATAGTTTTGAAGCACAAACTGCGGCTGAATGTTCAATTCCGTTGACTTTTTGTTTATTGCGGCTTTTAACGCCATTGAGTTTTTTGTCTCCACAGAATTGCCTCCATATATGTTCGCATTTTCTTTTCTACGCCGATTTTCTTCGCAAACTTCAATAGCTTGATATTGTCGCGCTCTTTTGATTTTAAATATTTCTGAATCGCTGGAATGAATCTTTCCAAGTCCAAATCTTTCGGTTTGTGCAACAAGTCGCATAATGTTCGCTCGATACAGTAAACTGGGATTTTGTTCTGGAATTCAGTTGAAACTTCCGTTTTTCCTTCATTCATCAAATTTTTTTTCTGCTGGATGATTTTATAGCTTTGCAAGGCAGGCGAATGGAATCCTTTTGGAACCGTAACTGTATAAACAAAAGGAACCTGGTCGCTATAACCAAGATAATACAACGCAGTTTCGTGAGAGAAAACTAGAGACGGAAAACGCAAGTGCAGAATATAAAGCTCATCTGGAATTGTTTCTGGCAAAGTGTAAATTCCTGCAGCCTGGCGGATAAGTTTTTGTTCTTTTGCAAGCCTTAAGATTTTGTTCTTTTGAATTCCTGATTTGCAAGCATCAGGCAAATACAAATATCCGTTGTGAGAAGAAGCGTATTCTAATATTAAAACGTCATCATTATTCATAGTGCTATTATACGTTATTTTAGAAAAAAGTGTGTATAATAGCACTAGCTATTTTTGATTTTAGCTGAACGTTATTTCATTGTCGTAGTTAGTAGAGATGATAGACGAACGTATCTCCTTAATGCTCAGTTTTTAATGACGGATTTTCGAGTCCGTGAGAAACAAAAGATTTGAGCCGAGTTTTAATTTCTTTATCTGGAATATGAACTTTTATTAACAACTTGAACACTAATAAGGAATCCAAAGCGCTAGAACCTTTTTCATTATAAGAAAATCGAAAAATGGAATTGATTCTTTTCTTTAGGGGCAGAAATTCAGACGGTTTGCCTCCTGTTGCATACATAAAAAAAACAGCATCTGTAAAAGTTGCTGCTTAAATAAATTTAGGGTGTTTAGGCACTGAACTAATATTGTTTATTGTATTCTTCGCTATAAGTCGGATTTTCACCGCTGTTTAATTTTGTTACAATTCTTGTTTCGCCCAAGTAGATGTTCTTCGAACTTTGTCCACCGTAAAAACTAAAGTTTTGCAAATAATTCGACTTAAACTCTGGCACGGACGACGCGTACGGGTTATAAACAGTTTCGCCATGAATATGTAGAAATTGAAGCTTTAACTTGGTTTGGACCTTTGCATCCTTCTTTTTGTGCATCAAAACCATTACCTCTTACATTTTTTTTCTATTTTCTCCGTAATAGAATCTTTATGATAATAAAAACTATTAAAC
>CAZDAY010000304.1:0-2154 GCA_964503435.1 uncultured Treponema sp. | reverse complement strand
CGACCACATAATCTTTTATGAAAATTTAAGTTTTTGCGTATCTTAAAAGAATCAAACTGATAACCGTAAACATAAAAACTGGAAACCAGGCACCAAAAAGTGGCGGAATTGCTCCGAACTTTGCCATAAGCATGGTAATCATTTGCGTAACATAAAAAAGCACAACGGCAATAACACTTAAAGCCAAACTCACAAGCAAAACATTTTTTCTGGTTTTTCCACTTAAACCAACTGCCAAAAATACAACCAAAAAAACAATAAATGGAAACGAAAATTTTTTGTAATATTCTGATTTTTCTTCCTGACAGGGAAGACCTGCCCTTTCCAAATGTTCAATATATTCTCTGGCTTCTTTGGAACTTACTTCTTGAACAGAAATTGTATTGTTGCGGAAAGTTTCTGGAGGTTCAACTGCGCGCGCCATTAAAGCTGATTCTGGATTTACTTTTTTAAAAACTCCATTAACCTGCTTGTATTCAATTCCGTTGTTTAATTCCCAGTGATTTTCCTGCCAGGACGCATTGTCAGCATAAATAAGCGCTGTAAAATTTTTGTCTTCATCACGAAACAAAATATAAAGCGTGTAAAGTCTTTGCAATGTGTCATCATAAAAATCCGCCTTATAAATAATATTTCCTTCTTCTGCCATAATTACAATTCTGTCGTTATTAAGTGATTTTTCTTTTTGCAGAACAGAATTTTGCAAGGCAGTTTTTTTAGCGTAAGTTGGAACTACAAGCTTGTCATCAAAGAAAAACAAACCGAAACTCATAAAAACTGCAACGATTAAAAGAGGAACTGTAAATTTCAGCAAGGAAATTCCCGAAGCAAAAACCGCTAAAAGTTCATTTTTTGCATAAAAATCGCTGAGCATATACGCTGCGGCAAACAAAACGGCAATCGGAACAGAATACCAGACACTTTTTGGAACATAATAAAGCATAATCAATCCAACATCTTTCATGGAAACGCCTTTAGAAATATAATTCCAAATGTTCATAAATAAATCTGTGAGTCCCAAAATCAAAACGAAGAAAAATAATGCTCCAATAAAAATTTCAAAAAATCTTTTCAGCATGTAAAACACAAGTTTCATTTTCTTTTAAGCCTCAAATATAAAATTATTCCCAAAAGTCCTATGAAAAAGTTTGGTCCCCACATAACCCAAAATCCGTTCCAACCACTACGCAAACCAAACATCTGCCCTAAAATATTTGCTGCCCAATATAAAACGCTTATAATAATTCCAAAAATTAAACCTAAGGTTTGACCATCTTTTCTTCCAAAAATTAAAGCCAGAGGAAATGCCAGAATTGCAAAAAATATTGAACCGAATGGAATTGAAAATTTTTTATTGTATTCAAGTTTGTAGGAATTCATCTGCCGCTTAGAAAAGTTTGGCTGATTTGTTAATCTTCGGATTTTCTTGCCCAAATCCCAGCTTGTCATTTCACGTGGCGAAACTGAACCGTCAGAAGTGATTATTGAATCTTCAAAAACATTTAACTGAAGTTCATCGGATGCAAGTGTGTCCCAGTTATTTTTCCGATTTTTGTTCATCATCAGCACTAAAGAATTTTGCATTTTTAATTGCATCAGAATTCCGCGGCTTGTTGATTTTATAATGTCAGTGTCCTTTGAAATAATAATTCTTTGCTCACCGTTTGACTGCGAATCAAAAAACACAATATCGTTTACATGCTCTTTATTTACGTTGCCAATTACCAAAGTTGAATCGTTCATGCGTTTTATAGAATTACTTTCGATTTCTACCGCTGGATTTGAAACAATTATCTGCCTGAACATTCGATTATATTTTAAAGTTCCTAAAGGCAAAAAATAATCGTTCATAATAAAACTGAAAATTGAAATCAAAATACCCATAATTAAAATCGGTTTTAAAAGTACAAGATATTTTTGACCACTTGCCCTTAAAATTAAAATTTCATTGTCAGTTACCATGCGCCCAAGACACATCAAAAATCCAACCAAAGTTGCAAAAGGTGCAGACTGAGCAATAATCGCTGGCAATGCGTACAAAATAAGTTTTAAAACAGAACCGACCGGAACTCTTTTTCTAAGAATTGTTTCCGCTAGCAGAAGAATTTGATTTACAAAAAACACAACAAAGAAAAACACAAAACATACCAGAAA
>CAZDAY010000303.1:0-2154 GCA_964503435.1 uncultured Treponema sp. | reverse complement strand
TTAAGAAGATCATCTTCTGAAGGACCATCGTACTGGTTTCCGGTTCCGCCCTTACCGTTATTAAAGATAACAGTTGCGTTTTCAAGACCGAAAGGAAGAACATAAGAATAAATTCCGTTGCCTTCGCTCTTCATCTTTTCTCCAGGCCATGCGGCATTTACGCTTTCACCGTCATTCACATAAGCGTACAAATAGAAAGCGCCCCAAGCACTGAATGCGCTGGCATCAATTTTTGCAATAGTATTTGCTTCGTACTTTTCTTTTGTGTACACAGCAGAATCTTTTACAAGAACTTTGCCGTTTGCATCGTAACCGTAAACAGTAAGTTTTACAGATTCATTATTCTTAAGACTTTCGCCCAAAGTTACTGTTGCACGATTTTTTGCCTTCTGAACAGAACCGTTGCCAATCTGATAGCCCAATCCGCCGTCACAACCTCTTGCAGTAAGTTCTGTTGTAATTGTGTCTTTATAGAAACTCTGTGTTGGTTCCATAATTCTTACAGCAGGTTTGAACGCAGGTTTTTGTATAGACTGATTTGGAACAAAAATTACAGCAACTTTTCCGCCTTCAACAGTTCCTGAAAGAAGACCATTTTTTACAGTAAATTCTGAACCATAAGATTGATCATTATATGTGCCGTCCGCAAAGTTATTAATCGGAACATCTTTAAATACAGCGTCCGATTCGCTATTGTTGATAATTACAAAGCCCTTGTTTTCACGTTTAATCATAAGAACAGCAGAGCCGCCCAACGGATTAGACAATTCTTCCTTTGCATTTCCCATCTGATTGTGGAAAAAGTTCAAAGCAACAACCTGAGCATCCTTGTACATATCGCTTCCGGCAGGACCAATTTTGTTGTCGCCCCAAGGATGATTCTTAGAACTGTTTGCAGGTCTGTCAAAGAAAAGCGGAGTTCCGGCACTTCTTGCAGCAAGAATTGCATAAGCGCGGATAACCTGCTGTTCATCAAGAATTTTGTATGTACCGTCGTTACAATAACTGTCGTGCGATTCAACCCAAGTTACCATATTTACAGGACTAACGCCCTTTGGTAAAAGCCAGTCAGAAATGTACTTTACATTCATGTTCTTAAAGCGAACAGCATCTCTTACACGCATTCCGTAGAAAGAAGCAGTTGAATGAAAGTTATACTGATTTTCGCTTCCAAAAGTCAAAGCATGGTAGTCATTTATGCGGCTTGTATCGCTGTCGTCATAACCGCCTCTTGCCATTCCCGCAACATAAAAATGAGTTCCGCCTTCCTGCAAGATTTCTCCGTACTGGAATGTAGAACCGTTCTGCAGCACTACAGGCCAATAATTTCCGGCAAAAGGAGTTGTGTAACTCTTAGACTTGTCGTTAGGAAGTTCAATACATTTTGCCGCATCATAGCGGAAGCCGTCTGCACCGTCTTTAACGCACTGCTTTAAGAAACTTAAGTGATAGTTCTGAACAATAGGATTCTGTGTGTTCCAATCCCAAAGTCCGTTCATAGGACGCTGAGTGTTCAAATATCGGTCGCGTTCGTCATTTCCGCCGCGAGTCATATCGTGGAAAAGAACCTTTTTAGGATCTTCAGTTCCGGAAAGCTTTAAAACGTTCGGAGTAATAGCATCGTAATACATTGTGCAGTGATTCATAACGGCATCAACAATAACTTTAACGCCGTATTTATGAGCTTCTTTGCACATTGCCTTGAATTCTTCTTCCGTACCAAGCTGGTAGTTTCCTACAGAATATTCAGTTGGCTGATAGTGGTAATACCACTTACCTTTACCGGCAATTTCAAGACCGCCGTTTTCTCCAACATAGCATTTAGAAACAGGCGAAGTTTGAATTGCAGAATATCCTGCCGCAGCGATTTCTTTCATATTGTCTTTGATAGAATTAAAATTCCAGCAGAAACAGTGAAGAATAACGCCGTCTTCTGTTTTTTCCGTTAATCCGTTTTCAAGAAGAACAACTTCTTCTCTTTCAACTTCAGCATTACTTGCAGAATTTGAATCCGACTGAACAGAAGCGCCTGTAGATGCACAACTTGAAAAAATCAACGCACCGCACAAGAAAGAAGAAAGAGCTAAAAGATTCTTAAAATTAAGTTTTTTCTTTAAGTTCATAACAATCCCTAAATTAGAATGTAATTTCTAC
>CAZDAY010000302.1:0-2158 GCA_964503435.1 uncultured Treponema sp. | reverse complement strand
AAGATTTTATAAATTTTGAAACTTCATCAAAGGAACTTTGAACAAGTGCTTTTTTCTTTTTGACGAATGATGACCAACGTTTTTGTCTTTCTGAATCAAGTGCAAAATCTTCTTCAAAAGCAACGATATCATTGAAGCCTGTGTTTCTATTTTTAAAAGTTTGAATTAAGGCTTCTTTTAAATCAGACTGATTTACTTTAATTTTTGATTTTTTTAGAATTACAAAAATGTCATAAAAATCTTTGAAACGAGTATTTGCAAATCCAAGAGAAACAATCGCTTCAAATTTTTCCGCAAGCATCGATTCAACTGAATAACTATAAATTTTAGGAACTGGCATTTCCAAAAGAACTGGAAAATCAATTTCCAGTTTTGAAGGCACAACTACGTCCCCAAAACCAATATCAATCGAAACTGGAATTCTGACATTTCCGAGCAA
This sequence comes from uncultured Treponema sp., assembly GCA_964503435.1. GTDB lineage: Bacteria > Spirochaetota > Spirochaetia > Treponematales > Treponemataceae > Treponema_D. The sequence continues at coordinate 1,719 of CAZDAY010000302.1, read as the reverse complement.
AGCCACAACGCTTATATTTAATCCTTGATATTCATCTTGCTTCGTGATTTCTTTTGCAAACAAACTATTAAAATCATAAACAAGTCCATCAGCAGCAGAAATTTTGAATATTTCAGAAAAAATACCAATTAAATTTTCTTTATTGCCACTTATTTTGTCTGCTCGCAAATCTATATCAGTTGTGGAACGCGGATAATCAGATTTATAAAGTGCATATAAAAATATTCCGCCTTTCAATGTAAAATTTTCTTTGTATTTTGACACGCTGATTCTAAAAATTGTACGTTCAAGAGCATAAACTGTAAGAACTTCCTGGTAAATTCTGTTATTTTCCCTTGCGACATTTTTCAGTTTATCTTTTATCGACTGTACATTCATACGAGAACCTCAAGATATGTTTTTAGCGTTTTTAGGCAAGAAAGTTTTTCAGCATAGCGATATAGTTTGTTTATATTTTTTTTCGGAGATGAAAGATAGTTCACAAGAATTTCTTTTGTTTCCTCAATTCCGATTTTATTTCGATTTGATATGATGTCTACGACAGTTTTTTCTATATTATAAATTTTGAATGAATTTTCACCTTCAACAATTATTTTGCTGCCAAGCGAAAATCTTTCATCGGAAAAATAATGGAACGTGAAATTTATCATTTTAGGACGAGAAGAGATTTTTTTATTTTTCGGGACTGCCACATCGATTGAATCTGGACGGTATGTTGAAAGGTTATAATAAACAGCTGCACTCATAAGACAAATTACACCAGATGAAACAAATGCGTTTACATAATAAAAATCGTTTGCATCGCCAGAAAATTCAGGATTTTCATAATGAGACTTGTTAAGGCGCACAAGTTTTTGTTGATTTAAAAGATTAGAAACTTGATAGTATGAAAATCCAAGTTTTTTAAGTTCGTCTGTTGAATAAATCATTTTTTTTGATGAAAGAAACACATTTTCCATAATCATAATTATAAGATGAAAAATATAAAATTTCAACGAAATACGGAATATTTTAAAAATATCCGTATTTCATAAAAAAAACTAATTTTTTTCTCCTGGCTTCACTTCCAAAATTATCGGAATATCATAAAAGCTAAAAATGCCTTTATTTCGTAAAAGTTCATGATTGGCGTTTTTGTTGCCTGAAAATATTTCAAAATAAGTTTTGTGGCTTGTGCATCATTTGCATTTTGTATTAATTCTTTTAAAATTGGAAAACCATTGTTGTTTTGGATTTTGTAGCTTTCAAGATTGTTTCTTATGTTATCAATAACTTCAAAATCATAACCAAAATTCTGCTCTTCCTTCATTTTAAATTCTCCATAATTAAAAGATTTTAATAATACCATAATTCTGGTTTAAGAATTTTGCTACGGATTTTATTTTTCTCGCTACAATTAAAATTAGATTACAAGCAAAAAAAACAGCAGAATTTTCCAATAGAAAATTCTGCTGTTTTATAAGATATTTTGATTGATTCAAATAGGAATTTTTATTCTTCTTCCGTTTGTGTAATGAAGATAAAAGAATGTATGCAAATGTAATGGTTATTGAGCATTGATAAAATAGTTTTATCACTATATGGTGATTTCGACATTGCTCAATCTAAAGATTTTGAGAGCCTAAATCACCAATTTTTATTAGACAACCTTCTATACATTTTGTTATTCATTAATTTGAATAACAGAAAGTCCGCCTGTTGTTTTTTGTGATATATCAC
>CAZDAY010000301.1:0-2163 GCA_964503435.1 uncultured Treponema sp. | reverse complement strand
ATTATATAACAATCTAAATTAAATGTAAAACTCAAATTTTCTTGAAAAAAAAAAGATTTTCTGTTAAAAAATTAACAATAATCAGTAAAAATAGGCTTTTTTACCTTAAAAATAGCTTAAATCAAAAATTCAAAGCAAAATCTAGATTGACCGCAAAAAAAGGGACTTTTATAATGGAATCAGTTGATTTACCAGAAACAACAAAAAAAAGATTAATTCAACTTCAGAATTTTCTTTCTGAATGGCCAAATGAAAAAATAACATCATCGGTTATAAGCGATTTTTCTGGTTGGAAACCATCACTTATAAGACATGATTTATGGCTTTTGAATTTTAACAAAGGCATTTCAAATGGATACAAAACGAAAGAACTTCGAAATGCAATAAAATCTGCATTAGAAATAAAAAAAACTGAAGAAAAAAATTGTTGCATTGTAGGCTTAGGAAGACTTGGTGCAGCTCTTTTAGATGAAAATTTGGTAGAAAACAGTTCTTTTGTCATAAAAGCGGGTTTTGACTCAAACTTAAACCGTGTTGAAATTTTGCGTTCAAACTTCCCTCTTTATCCTGCTAACGAAATGCAATTTGTAATAAAGAGAGAAAAAATTGAATATGCAATTCTCACTGTAAAAGATAAAGACGCTTTTCAAATGACTAACAGACTTTTAAATTCTGAAATAAAAGGAATTGTGAATTTAACAAATACAATTTTAAAAGTTCCTTCTACAATAAAAGTAGAAAATATTTCAATATTAAATGCATTAAATTTAGTTGTAAGTTAAAATTTGAAAAAAAATGATAAATTAACGCAAAAATAAATTACGCTAAGTGAAATGCTTAATTCGCGGAGGTAAAAATGAGTCGCGTTTACAATTTTAGTGCAGGTCCTTCTTGCTTGCCGGAAGAAGTTTTACAAGAATGTGCGGCAGAAATGCTTGATTACAACGGAACAGGGCAAAGCGTTATGGAAATGAGCCATCGTTCAAAAGCGTATGAGCCGATTATTCAGGATGCGGAGGCAATGGTTCGCAAGTTGATGAAAGTTCCTGAAAATTACAAGATTCTATTCTTGCAGGGCGGCGGTTCTACTCAGTTTGCTATGGTTGCGCAAAATCTTGGAATTCACACTGGAAAAGCGGCATACATTGAAACTGGCGTTTGGGCAAAAAAAGCGGCTGCGGAAGCAAAACATCTTGGACTTGATGTTGATATTATCGCTTCTTCAAAAGACAAGGGATATTCTTACATTCCGCGTGTAGAAAAAATTGAAGGCGATTACGATTACGCATATATCTGCTTAAACAATACAATTATGGGAACTCACTACGAATACATTCCCGAAACTGGAAAAATTCCGCTTGTTGCAGATATTTCTTCTTGCGTTTTGAGCGAAGAACTTGATGTTTCTAAATTCGGTTTGCTTTTTGCCGGTGCACAGAAAAACTTGGCTCCAGCTGGCGTTACGCTTGTGATTATCCGCGAAGATTTGATTACGGATTCACCGCGTGCAGGAACTCCAACAATGCTTTCGTACAAAACTCACGCGGATGCAGATTCAATGTATAACACTCCGCCTTGCTATACAATTTATGTTTTGGACAAAGTTCTTCATTGGATTGAAAAAAATGGCGGTGCATCTGGTATGTACAAAAGAAATCTTGAAAAAGCGAATTATCTTTACGATTTCTTGGACAATTCTGATTTTTATCACGCAACAGCACAAAAAGGAAGCCGTTCTTTGATGAATGTTCCGTTCTTAACAAAATATTCAACTGCAGAAACTGCATCTGCAAGTAAAAAAGACGAAGCAGAACGCACAGACGCAGAAAAGGCAGCCCTTGCAAAAGAAAAGGAAATGAACGACAAGTTTGTAAAAGAAGCGGCAGCAAATGGACTTGTAAATTTGAAAGGCCATCGCTTGGTTGGCGGAATGCGCGCAAGTATTTACAACGCAATGTCGCTCGACGGCGTAAAAGCACTTGTTGAGTTTATGAAAAAGTTCGCGGAAGAGAATAATTAGGAAGTTGTGTTAGCTTGGTCATTGAGGCTCTCGAAATGACCAAATTGAAATTAACACTGGTGATTTCGACAGGCTCAATCACCGGGATAAAGGAAAACTAATATGTCATTTAAAATTCAAACATTAAACAAAATTGCTTCTAT
>CAZDAY010000300.1:0-2167 GCA_964503435.1 uncultured Treponema sp. | reverse complement strand
GTAAATTTCCAGTTTTCTAAATTTATAAAAATTAAAAAACCCAACGTTAGGTTTAATTCAAAAATTAAACAAGCTTTAACAAATTTATTTTGATTTTTTGATTCAGTAAAAAGCATACCATCAGTTTTTGCTTTAGGAAAATAAACAACTGACAATGCACTCAAAATCCTTGAAACACTAAATGAAAAAAGGATACAAATAAATGCCGAGAAATTGTTTATTAAAAAAGAAAATGCAATAGCAAGCAAAAAATAACTTATTACGCTGATTACAGAAAATGCCCCAATGTGCGAATCTTTTAAAATTTCAAGTTTTTTTTCTTTTGGCTGATAAGAATTTATTGCATCCATTGTATCCATAAAACCGTCAAGATGAAAACCGCCAGTAATCAAAATCGGAATCAAAATCGAAATTAGAACATAAAAAATCTGATTGAAACCAAATTTCAAATAAAGTAAATTCCAAACGTATTCAATTAAAGCAATTACAAATCCAATCAAAGGAAAAAAGCAAAGATGAAAATCCATGTCTGAAGATGCCCACTTAAATTTTGGCATTGGGATTTTTGAATACAAAGAAAATGCTACGGCAAAAGATTTAAAAAATTTTTTTATAAAATTCATTTGAACATCTCACTTTAATTTTTGAGGAATTCCAACTACAAGTTCAAAAACACTATCTGCCCTTTTTGCAATATAAGAATTTATTTTTGAAAGAGCCACCATATAATTTTTTGTACTTTGTGAGTATTCAATTCCATCATCAAAAACATTATTACTTACAATAAAAAAATTGTCTGTGCACAAAATAATTTTTTCTAAATCATTTAGAATTTTTTTTACGACAATTTTAGCATTTAACTGTTTACCGTTTTTAAACATTTCATTTGCAAGCAAATTTGAAACGCACTCAAGTAGAACAGAATTTTTTTTTCGCGGATTTATTCTTTTTGAATCACAAATCAACTTGCATGCTTTGTTTAAATCCTGGCTTTGCTCAATAGTTATAAAATTTTTATTTTTACGCATTTCTCTGTGACGCAAAATTTTTATTTCAGATTCTTCATCAAGCGCTTTCATTGTTGCAATATAAAATTTTTGAGAATCTTTTATTTTCATAATTTCATCTTCTGCAAACGAAGATTTTCCGCTTCCACTTCCGCCGTAAATAAATTCAATCATAACGCTTATATTGTTCAACTCCTGACTTTTTAAATGGAACAGTTTTTTTATAAACCTCAAGCGCAACTTTAATTATGTTCATCAGAATGACCGCTCCACTTCCTTCCCCTAGTGCCATATCTGCATCCAAAATCGGACTAAGATTTAATTTTTTAATAATTTCATTTGTTAAAGGTTCACGACTTTTGTGTGATGGGATAAGATATTTTGTTGTTTCGTTTTCTAGATTTTGAGCAATTAGTGCCGCAGTCAAACTTACAAATCCGTCTAAAACAACAGGAACTTCATATTTTTTTGCACCCAGAAAAATTCCAAGCATTCCAGCAATATCAAATCCACCGACAGTTTGTAAAATTCCCAAAGGACTTTTTGAATAAAGATTATATTTTTTTATTGCATTTTGAATCACCCAAATTTTCTTGTTTAAACCTTCGTCAGAAAGTCCAGCGCCTCTACCTACAATTTTTTTTATATCGTTTATATCACATTTTAAAAGTGAAGCAGCAATCGCTGTGGCTGTAGTTGTATTTCCAATTCCCATTTCTCCAACACAAATAACATCATATTTTTTTGCCTTACATTCTTTTACAAGTTCCTCGCCAATTTTTATTGCGCATTGCATTTCATCAAAAGTCATCGCACTTTCTTTAGAAAAATTTCGAGTTCCTTTGCGGATTTTTTTATCAACAACATCTTTTATTTTTTCTGATGAATTTATTCCCAAATCAACAACTTTAATTTTTGTGTGTGAAGATTTTGCAATAATTCCGACAGTTGTCTTTTTTGCGGCAATATTTCTAGCACAAATTTTTGTAACGTTTTGTTCTGATTGACTTACGCCTTCTTCAACAATTCCATTATCAGAACACAAAATCAGCGCAATACTTTTTTTTATGCTCGGATAAACTTTTTTTTGAATCGCGCCAATTTGCGAAATTAAATTTTCTAACTTTCCCAAACTGTCTAAAGGCTTTGCAATTAAATCC
>CAZDAY010000299.1:0-2169 GCA_964503435.1 uncultured Treponema sp. | reverse complement strand
CAAGGAATTCAGCAACAAAAGGCAGAGGATGAAAGATTGCTGTTAGCAGAACAAAAAAGAAGTGCACAAAAAGATGCGGAAAATGCTATGCAAGCACTGGAAATTAAAAAACTTCAGGAAGAAATTGCTATGCTAAGGGCAAAGAAAAAATAATCGCCAGCCATGCAGAATATTTTCTGTTAACCAACAAATCTTCTGCGTTATAATAAGATGTCTTGTTAGCACAAAATTCTTCTTGCTAACATAAGATGATGCTCTGTGGAAACACAAAATCCCCTCGCTAACAAAAGCTTCTCTGTTAGTACACTAATCGTAGGAGCAATCTTCTGGCACTTAGCATATTAAACTTTCTGTTAACAAAAAATTCTCTGTCGCTGGAACCGTAAAGCGTGCCACAATCCAGAAAAACTAGAAATTTTGTAAAAATCTGCCGCTTAAACAAAATCAGAATAAAAAAAACATACATTTCATCATTCTCTGCGGATGAAAAATAAGGAAAATCTTATTTTTTGTTAGTACATAATTTTTTTTGTAATAAAATTGCTGAAATGCGGTTTTAGAGATATAAGAATCTTAAAATTTGAGTTTTAGAGATAACAGCTAAAATGTAACGTTTAAAATCGTGTAAGATACAAGAAATTCTTGCGAAACTTCACGTTATTTTAACTTAACTGTATCTTTAAAAATCCAAGATTCAAGTTTTTAAAGATGTCTTATATTTAAGTAAATTGCAAAAAGATGTAGAATAAACACAAAAAATTTTAATATTTCTATATCATTTGGAGAACATTATGAAATTTTTTAAGATGCTGCAAGTTTTTCTTTTTGTAGGAATAATTTCCAGTTTCCCAGTTTTTTCGCAGAATTTACAAAATCAACAGAAAAATGCAGATTCTACCTTAAATCCGGAAAATCAAAATTCAGAAAATCGTCTTGACCTTTCAATAGAAGACGCAATTCAATACGCAATCAACGGAAATATCACTTTAAAAGAAAGACAAGTCTCTGTAAGTGCCGCACAAAGAGCAAAAAATTATTCATGGAACGGCATTAGCCCGAATTTATCTGCAAGTGCCCGAATGGCTGGTCCCGCAGTTGATTCTTCAACTAACAGTACGTCAAGCATTTCTTTTGGCGGAACAGTAAGTTTTGCTTTATCGCCATCAATTTTTACAAACATAAAATCCGCAGCACTAAATTATGAACAGTCTTTAATGACTTATGAAAATGCAAAAAATACAATTGAATTGAATGTTCGCAAGGCTTATTATTCGATTTTGTATGAAATGGAAAGTGTAAAACTTCAGGAACAGAATTTGGAAAGCGCAAGGCAGCAATATGAATCAAATCTGGCACGTTTTAATAGAGGAACTTTGAGCCGCCTTGATGTTTTAAGTGCGCAAGTTACTTATCAAAATGCCGGATTAAGTTTGGAAAGTTCAAAGGTTACTTTAGAAAATGATTTGGCAAGTTTTAAACAGACCTTGGGAATTTCTCAAGATAAACAAATAAATTTTACAGATGATTTTTCTGAAATCCAAAAAATTCGGGAAATTTCTGTTGATGGTTTAGAAACAAATCCTTATTCAATCGCTTCTTTGGAAAAACAAATTGAAGTGGCAAAAAATTCACTTTTGGCAACAAGATTTTCTGCCTGGGGACCGAGCCTTAGTGCAAGTTATGCATACACATATTCTGGACTTCTTTCTGACGCACAAAATCTTTCTGGCGCAAGTTCTTATTCTGTGGGAGTTTCAATTCCTCTTGACGGATATTTGCCCTGGTCAGCAGGTTCACAAAGCATTGCAAATCAAAAAGACAATTTGGAAACTCTTAAACTTGAACTTGAAAATGCAAAAACTTCTCTGGATGTTTCTGTTCAGAATTATTTAAATCGAATCAAACAAACTCAAGACAGCATAAATCTTCGTGTAGAAAGCATTAATCTGGCTCAGCAAACTTTTGAAATGACTCAAGAAGCGTACAATTACGGAACAAGAGATTTGTTAAGTTTACAATCTGCTTCTGACAATTTACTTTCTGCAAAATTAAATTTGATGCTGGAAGAATACACTTTAGTTAGCACAATTTTTGAACTCGAAAATACTTTGGGAATTCCTTTTGGAACTTTGGGCCGATGATTTGAGTAAAATGATTGAATTTAAAAAT
>CAZDAY010000298.1:0-2182 GCA_964503435.1 uncultured Treponema sp. | reverse complement strand
CGTGTAAAGTGCCAAAACAATTAAAACTGAATATGACTGAAAAAGTCGTGCCGGTCCCCAAAATTTTGTTAAAAATCCACCCAAATAATAAAGCATTTTTCGCTTCCCTTATGTTTAATTTATTTTCGCGCTTGCAAAAACAGTTAAAGCATTGTATCAAAAAAAACAGATATTGTCATTTAATTTAGAAATTGTGATTTTTTATTTGGAGCACAATTTTCTGCTTCGGCCCGCTTTTCGCACTTCCACTTTCGTTCCATTCCTACGCTAACGCTCCGGAACGCCTCCGCCTGCCTTTCGGCAGACAGGGCGGTGCTACAATCGGGGCTAGGCTTTACTGCAAGAACGTGGCTGTTTTGTTAAGAAACTTGCTTCCTTCTACTGCCGCAAGAAGTGGATGCTTTCTTGCTTGAATAAAAGACTAGCCCTGATTGTAGTGGCGAGCGAAGCGAGTTGCGAAGCAATGCAGCGATTAGCGGAACCACGAAAAGCAGGTTAGCACATAAGAATTTGCTCCAACTTAAAAAAAATTAATTTTTACGCAAGATTCCGCTTTCTAAATCAGACTGTGCCCTTTGCTTTATTACAAAATGCAGTTTCTTTCCAGTTGCGTTAAACGGAATTTCATCAATAATCGCAAAATATCTTGGGCGTTTATATTTTGAAAGCATTGCAGTGTTTGCACAAAAATCATAAAGTTCTTTTATTGTTAAACTTGAATCGCTTGCAACAACATAGGCAACTACGCTTTGTCCGCGGATTTTATCTGGAACAGAAGTTACAATGCTGTCTTTAACCTTTGGATGTTCGTTTAAAACTTCTTCAATTTGTGTTGGATAAATATTTTCTCCAGAAACAATCATCATATCATCTTTTCTGCCGCTAATTGTTATAATCCAATCTTTGTCCCAAGTTCCAGTGTCGCCTGTGTACATCCAGCCTTTATAAAATTTCTGCTTCGTTTGTTCAGGATTATTGTAATAACTGTAAGTTGATTTTGCTGGTGAACGGATTATAATTTCGCCAGTTTCTGTGCTGTCGTGGGCAACCATTTCTGAGGGCTCTGCTTTTTTGTTATCATAAAGTTTTACTACGCGCACTTCATCATCAATGCAGCTTAAACCAACCGAACCGGCATTTTCTGGCAGCATATAAGGACGCAAAAATGAATTCCAGAAACTTTCAGTTGTTCCATAACCGTTATAAATATTTGGCGTAAGAGTTTCAAAAAAACGTGTGCAGTCAGATTTTGAAAGTGGAGCACCCATCGTAACAATTCCACGCAAAGACGCAAGATTTCTTTTTGTATTTTCCTGTCCCTTAGAAAGCATTGCAAGATTTGCCGGAGCGCCCATCAAAAACGTAATTCCGTATTTTGCAACCCAGTCAAGTGCAGTTTGCGGCTGAAATTTTCGCATTACAACAACTGCTCCGCCCACATAAAAAATCGGACCTGGACCTGCGCAATGGCAACCTCCGCGATGAAACCACGGCGTCATATTTAAAGTTATGTCGTTTGCGTTTAGCGGATAATGCATAATTACGTCGTGAGCACTTAAAACTTCGTTAATGTCGTTAATCGGAACACATTTTGGCAGGGAAGTTGTGCCGCTTGTGCAAAGTCGTAAAACTTCATCATAAATATGCGGTCTAAAATCAATTTTTGGCTCTTCTGGACTTGCATCTTTTATATAATCTTCAAGAGAAATGTGATTTTGTGGAATTTCAACATTTTCAATATTATCAGCAAGAATACATTTTTGTGGTTTAAAATTTGCTTTTTCCACAGCATCAACAATTATTTGCGCAATATTTGCTGAATAAATTATGATTTTCGGTTTATTAAAATCAATTAAAAGTGCCATTTCTCCAGCACTTAAATTAAAATTCGCAGCCAAAAGAATCGCCCCAATTTTTCTGGGACTCACATAAGTTAAAGCAAATGCCGGAGAATTTCGCAGCGCCGTCATTACAATGTCATTTTTTTGAATTCCATCTTTCTGGAGTGCAGCGGCAAGTCTGTTTGCGTCAGAATTTAATTGTTCGTAAGTCCACTTTTTGTTTTGCTGAGGATCCAAAATTGCAGTTTTTTTTGAATAGCGGCGAACATTTCGCATAAATCCGTTGAGCCAGGTATATTCGTGCTCAAAAGTGTCAACAAACATTGTGTCGTCATAAGTTC
>CAZDAY010000297.1:0-2189 GCA_964503435.1 uncultured Treponema sp. | reverse complement strand
CTGGTATACGGTGCCAGTAATTTCCTGGATTTTGTCACTTTTTATGCGAAAATCCAAATCAAAAAAATCTGAAAATAAATCAAATGATTCTGCAACACTTCAATACATTCAAGATGAAAAAGAATCAGAGAATCTTAAATTTCAACAGAAAAATAGCGAAGAACCTTACAGTCAAAAGGGAAATCTAAAAAAAGAACTTAGAAATATGGCTGCAAAACTCGAAAAACTTTATGTTCCTGAAAATTCAACTTTGGACAGAGAACTAAAAGCCTATCTTCGAGAATGGAACGACAGAATTGGCAAAGAAAATTATGAAAATCTTACCGAAGATGTAAATTCTTTAATTCGCGATTATTTAAGAAAGGTTTTGCGTACTTTAAAAAGTGAAGCCTTTACTCAAGAACGTGTAGAAAGTCTTGCAAATTCGCTGGTTAATTCTGGTCCAATGTTAAAAATAAAAAATCATCCGGCTTTGCAAAGATACGTTGTGCTTTATTTAATAAAATTAGTTAAAAACTTGCCTTGAAAAATATATTTTGATAAAATATTGCACAGTTTGTTAAACTTTTAAATTTTCTTTTCTTAGGAGGCGTTGTATGGACGGTGGGTCGAGTCCCAAGTGTAAATTTGTAAAACACAGCGCCTTTCTTTTAGTTTAATTATTGGAAATCTCTAAAAACTTCAATTTTTAGAGATAGCTTTAAAAAGGTGAGGTTTTAAGACTTGTAATTTCAAGGCTTTAAACTCGCAGGCTTTTCGAAAAAAAACTAAAATTCTACTTTTTCGAGATGTCCGATTTTTAATCCAAAATAAAAATTTAAATTAAAATTGCGCTTTTAGTTTCTAATTTTTAACTTATGTTAAACATTGAGTTTTTTAGAGCAAAAAGTTCGTAAGCAAAGTTTTGATTTTAAAAGCAATCTGTACAAGCACCCGTCGGTCAGTCGGGCAGAAGTGCAAAAGTCATTTTTTTAATCAGGGTTCTTGCCGAAAGTGCTTTTTGATATTTTTTAACTCAAATTTTTAACTTCAACGAGGAAAAAAAATGATTACATATTGGCAGCAAGAAAATGGAAAATTTGTAAAAAAAGATGAAAACGAACTTGACAGCACAAAAAAAACCTGGGTTGATGCAAGATCTGTAACGCGAGACGATATTCAGGAACTTGAAGAAAAATACAATATTGATCCTGAAAATATGATTGATATTTTGGACCCGGACGAACTTTCCCGAATCGAAAAAAATGAAGATTATGATTACATTATTACAATTCTAAAACTGCCGGTTTTTTCGCCAGGTGATGATGTAAGTTATTTTACGGCTCCTCTGGGCATAATTATGACAGAAAAATTTTTTATAACAATTTGCTGGACTGATTGCGAAGTTTTAAAAGATTTTTCGGCAAACAGAATCAAAGAACTTTCGTTAAATGATTTTCCTGCTTTTAGCATTAGATTTATGGCTCGTGCTGATGTTATGTTTCTTCGTTATCTAAAAGAATTAAACCGAAGAGCAACCACAATTCAAAACGAAATGCTCCGTTCAGTTCAAAATCATGAACTTATTCAACTTTTAAACATTCAAAAATCGCTGGTTTATTTTAGCACCTCATTAAAAAGCAATCAGATGTTGCTGGAAAAAATGCGAAAAACCAAGGTTCTAAAACTTGACGAAGAGGATCAGGATTGGATTGATGATGTTGAAATTGACAATCGTCAGGCTATGGAAATGACTGACACTTATTCAAATATTATGGAAGGCATGAACAATGCTTTCGCTTCGGTTTTGAGCAATAACTTAAACATTGTAATGAAAACTATGACAGCATGGAATTTGGTTTTAATGCTTCCGACTTTGGTAACAAGTTTTTTTGGACAAAATGTTCCTCTTCCATGGGATGGTTCAACTGGCTGGAAGTGGACTGGAATGGTGGCCTTAATTGGAATTTGTATTTTTACAGGAATTATTGGTTATCTTCTTTTTATGAAACGAAATATTTCCACATTCAACGCGCGTGTAAAAAAATCAAAATCTAAATCCAGAAAAAGAAAATCTGCGGGGCAAAGAAAAGCGGAACGGAATCAAATAAAATTTTTAAAAAAACAAGATAAAATGGCTGAACTCCGCTAAAATTAAAAACTGTGTCATTCTGAATTTGTTTCAGAATCTGTAAATAAAAGAAATACAT
>CAZDAY010000296.1:0-2189 GCA_964503435.1 uncultured Treponema sp. | reverse complement strand
GGTTCTATTGGAAGACAAACTCTTGATATTGTTCGCAATATGAAAGATGATTTTGAAGTTTGCGGACTTTCTTGTGGCAGTAAAAAAGAAGAATTATCTTTGTTATGTAAAGAATTTTCGTGTCAAGGAACTTTATTTTGTGAAGATGGAATTTCTGGATTAGAAAATTTAATAAAAAATTCTAACGCTGATATTGCTGTAAACGGAATTGCTGGTGCGGCTGGATTAAAACCTTCTGTTTTAGTTTTAAAAAATAAAATTGATTTGGCGCTTGCAAATAAAGAAACAGTTGTTATGGCATGGAGCCTTGTAAAAAAACTTGCAGACGAAGTTAAATCTAAAATAATTCCCGTTGATTCGGAACATTCTGCCATTTTTAATCTTATAAATCAATGCGGAAAAGAAAATATTGATGAAATTATTATTACAGCGAGTGGCGGTCCTTTTAAAAATTTTACTGATGAACAATTAAAATCAGTTAGTGTTGAGCAGGCTTTAAATCATCCAACTTGGAATATGGGTCCAAAAATTACTGTTGACAGTTCTACCCTTGCAAATAAAGGATTAGAAGTAATTGAAGCATGTAGACTTTTTGATATGGACGTTTCTAAAATCAAAGTTGTAATTCATCCCCAAAGTTTAATACATTCACTTGTAAGAACAAAGGACGGAATGCTTTACGCTCAAATTTCAAATCCGGATATGCGGCATCCAATTTTAAATGCATTAACCTGGCCAAAAAATTCTAGTAATTATTTGAAAAAATTTGATTTGTTTGATTGCGAAATGACATTTTCAAAACCAAGATTTGAATCTTTTCCTTTACTGCAATTTGCCTATGACTGTGCTTCTAAAAATGCCTCTTATACAATCGCTTTTAATGCTGCAAATGAAGTTGCAGTTAAGGCTTTTCTTGAAAAAAAATGTTCATTTACTGAAATTTCAAAAATTGTAAAATCAGCAATAGACAAAGACTGGTCGCAAAATCCACATAGTATTGATGAAGTTTTTGAAATTGATAATAATGCTCGTCTTATAGCAAATAATTTTTTGGAATCTAAATGACAATAATAATTGGTATTCTTGGCTTAGGTTTTTTAGTATTTTTTCATGAGTTAGGACATTTTTCTGCCGCTAGAATCTTCGGAGTAAAGGTTGAAGCCTTTTCTATAGGTATGGGACCGATTTTGCTTCACCACAAATTTAAAGACACGGACTACAGATTGTCTCTTATTCCTTTGGGCGGATATTGTTCAATGAAGGGTGAAAAGGATTTTAGCAATGCTATAGAAAAGAATTTAAAAGAAATTGACGGCGAACCGGATTCATTTTATGGCGTGCATCCGTTTAAAAGACTTTTAATTGCATTCGCTGGCCCGTTTTTTAATTTTCTGTTTGGATTTATCGCTTATACAATAATCGCTCTTATGGGATATTCTTATTACAGTGCTGGAACAATGGTTTCTATGGCTGATGAAATTTATCAAGAAATGGATTCTGCAGCACATAAATGTGGAATGATGACAGGAGATACAATCCTATCAATAAATTCTAAAAAAATGGAAGATTTTTCCCAAATCGCAATTTATATTTCTACTCATCCGGATGAAGATTTGGATTTTGAAGTTGAAAGAAATGGTGAAATTTTGCATTTTATAGTTCACAGTGATTTAGATAAGGAAACTGGCTCTGGGAAAGTTGGAATTGTAAGTAATCCAGAATCAATTATTGAAAGATATTATCCAAAACGTTCATTTTTCCCAGCAATTTCTGAAGGATTTAAGCAAAGTTTTAATTTAATCAATTTAACTTTTAAAGGAATTGGAACACTTTTTAAAGGCGTAAATATTGCAAATACAGTTTCTGGTCCTGCAAGAATTACATCTATGTTGGGAAGCACAATAAAACAAGGCTTTTCTGTGGGAGTTCACGAAGGAATTGTTTCAACACTAGAATTGCTGGCAATAATCAGTATTTCACTTTTTATTACAAATCTTTTGCCAATTCCAATCTTAGATGGCGGTTTAATTTTATTTGCTCTGATTGAATGTATAATTCGCAAAAAACTTAAGCCGAAATTTCTTTATTACATACAATTTGTTGGAATTGCTTTTTTAGCCTTTATGTTGATTTTTGCAATTACTGGCGATTTTATGTATTTTTTTAAGAAATAATGTATTATATTTATG
>CAZDAY010000295.1:0-2213 GCA_964503435.1 uncultured Treponema sp. | reverse complement strand
GGCGGTTTTTCTGCGGAAACTGGCAGTCAACTGTGCTTTATGTGCTAACAGTTAATTTTCTGTAAAAACAAAAAAATTTGCTTGAAAGAATATCATATCATGTTATAATGATAGTGATACTATCAAGCGATTTTATATCAATCTAAACAAAAAGGAGTTAGTATGAAATTAAAAAAATCGTTTTTGGTTCTTGCGATTTGCACAATATTTGCAATTCCGCTTTTTGCGCAAGAAAGTCTGGAAAATCCAGTGAAATACAGCATTGGTGTAGATTTTGCCTTTTATCCAAAATGGAATAAGATTGGAACCGGAACACAAACTAATGTTTTGCGTTTTGCAGAATTTGGAGGAATTTATAATAATCTTGAAGGTCGCGTAAATCTTTCTGCGTCTTACACAATCCCTACTCCGCTCGGCTCAAATTTTCTTTTAAACAGTGCAAATGTTAACGTAACTGAAACTCTGGAAATTACACCGGTTTCTATTGCTCCGATTACATCAATTTCTTTTACACCGCTTCCATTTATTGTTTTTCAGTCGGGAATAAAACTTGGAACAGGCTGGGACGTTGGTTCAATTTTTAGAGGCGGAATGTCAGCATATAATGGCTCATCTTACGAGGCTTTGGGCGCCTTTACAAATCTTTATTCAAAATATTGGATTCAGGGAACTTTCCAGTTTGACACGGGTGCAATTATTTCAGGCGATTGGACACATATCCAAATGATGTACACTTATCAAACTTACTACGAAGGTTTAACTGGAGTGAGAGATCAGCAACCTTGGGCATGGCAGTGCACAGACAACAAAGTTAACGGTTTACAAGAATATCAGCAAGTAATTTTGGCTTATGGAATGCCATTAGTTTTAAGCCGCGTGGGACTTATTTGGGAAAGCGAAAGATATTATAGCGACAATGTTTATGAAAACAGTGCATTTAAAGCTTCTATGCCGATTTACAACTTAAGTGCAATGGCTCAATTTAAATTTACTCAGAAAGACACACTTACAGTTTTGGCAAACTTTGCAAGCAGAAGAACTTATGCTGATTACAATTCAAATATTCCAGAAAGCGAACTTAGAACAACTGGAGCAGAATGGTATTTTAGACGCATTGCATTTAATTATACACACAGTTTCTAAGTTTATCTTAAGTTTACTGATTGATTTTGACATGATTTGCGACAGATTGCAGATTTTTATGTAATTTTATGATTTGCCACAATATAATTTTTAATTAACCTGTTCTGAAAGTGATATTTTTGGAGCAGGTTTTATTTTTTTATGAAAAGATTTTGTGTATTGATAAAGATTGAAGTTTCTTAGTAAGAGGGCTGTCTAATAAGTTCTGAACGTAGCGGTCATTGAGTGTTTCAACGTTGCGGATACTGAGCAAAGTCGAAGTACAACAAGCATGTTTCGATATTGCTCAATCTAAAGGTTTCGAGAGCCCGCTAAAAACTTCGTTGTGAGTGCAATCAGCGGTTTTTATTCTTTTTAGACAGCCCCAACGACTTTCTTATTTAACGATTTTCTGGTCCCGGCGGGGTTCGAACTCGCCACCTTCTGCTTAGGAGGCAGACGCTCTATCCATAATGAGCTACGGGGCCTAAAAGAATGGACTGTTTAAGTCAACCGTCATTGGTAAACAGATTCAACAATGGGTCAACGTTGCGAATACTGAGCAAAGTCGAAGTACACCAAGCTGTTCAGAATGACAGTTTTTTTAATAATGACGGTTGAATAAATTATTTGCCCAATAAATTATTTGTCTTTTGCTCTTTCAACAAATGAACCGTCGCGTGTGTCAATTACAATTCGTTCATCCTGATCAATAAACAAAGGAACTCTTACTTCAACTCCAGTATCAAGAGTTGCAGGTTTTAAAGACTTACCAGAAGTGTCGCCTTTAATTCCTGGTTCACAATATGTAACTGTGCGAATAACATTTATTGGAAGACTAACTCCAACAGGTTTTCCTTCATAATATGTGATTTTAACATCATAATCATCATCTGGAGAAATCCAACCGGCATTGTCGCCCAAATCTTCTCTTTCCATAGGAACATCATCGTAAGTTGCTTGATCCATAAAGTGAAATGTATCACCATCAATATAAGAAAGCTTTACAAGTTTTTCTTCAAGTTCAACATCTTGAAATTTTTCGCCAGCATCCAAACCTAAATCTTGTGTTCCGCCAGTAACAATATTTT
>CAZDAY010000294.1:0-2244 GCA_964503435.1 uncultured Treponema sp. | reverse complement strand
AAACAATATCGTGCTGTAAAAAAATTTGCAAAGGATTGTAAAAAGACTGCAAACACAACTTTGCGCGGAATTATTGAATACGCAAAAGATACAGAATGGGGAAAAGCACATAATTTTGCAAAAATCTTAGAAGCAAAAACTGATGAAGAACTTATTGAACTTTGGCAAAAAAATGTTCCTCCAGCAGATTATGAAGATTTCAGACCTTTTATTGAACGACACAAACACGGCGAAGAAAATATACTTTTTCCTGGAAAACCAAAAATGTATGCAACAACTTCAGGTACTACTAACGAACCAAAATGGATTCCAATCACAAATGAATATTACAACAATGTTTATAGTAAAATGACAAATCTTTGGCTTTACAGTTTTATGATGCACAAAAAAGATTGTTTTGCAGGACCAGCAATGTCAATAGTAGGAAAAGCAATTGAAGGTTATGCTCCAGACGGAACAGTTTATGGTTCAGTTTCTGGTGTTACTCGACGCGATATTCCAGATTTTATAAAACCAATCCATTCTGCGCCAGCGGACGTTTTCGACATTAAAGATTACACGGCTCGTTATTACACAATTATGAGAATAGGAATTGAACAAGATCTGCACATTATCATTACAGCAAATCCTTCAACAGTTGTAGAAATGCAAAATAATGTAAATGAATATTTTGATGATTATATAAAAGATATTGAAAACGGAACTTTAAATGCAAATCTCAATATAAGTGATGAAGTTCGACAGGCACTTGCTCCTTGCTTTAAACCAAATCCAAAACGTGCCCAGGAACTTAGAGACTTAAAAGCAAAATATGGAAATGTTTTACCAAAGCATTATTGGCCACGCCTTAGAGTTTTGACAACATGGAAATGCGGAAATACAAAAGTTTACATGGATAAATTTAAGAATTCTTTCCCAGAAGATATGCTTTATCAAGAATTTTCTTATTTTGCTTCAGAATGTAGAGCAGGTTTGGTTTTAAATGGAAAAGACGACACAGTTTTGTTCCCTCAGTTTCATTATTTTGAATTTGTTGATGAAAAAGATTTAGAAAATCCAAATCCAAGTTTTAAACAGATTTATGAACTTGAACAAGGACACCGATATTCACTTTTTGTAACAACATATGCCGGACTTTATCGCTACAACATGAATGATTTAGTTGAAGTTACTGGAAAATTCGACACAATTCCAACAATTCAGTTTATCCAAAAAATCAACGGAATTATTTCAATGACAGGCGAAAAATTGCACGAAAGGCAGTTTATTCAAGCTATAAATCAATCAGAAAAAGACACAAACATAAAACTACGCTTTTTCGTTGGTTTTGCTGATGTTAAAAATTCTGTTTATCAAATTTATTACGAATTTGAAAATCAAAATATTTCTGATGAAGAAATTCAAATGTTCAATAAAAAAGTTGATGAAAATCTTAAAAAAATCAATATTGAATACAATGCAAAACGTGATTCATTGCGTATTGCAGAACCAGTTCCTCATGTTTTAACAAAAGATTCGTTTGAACACTTTAAAGAAGAATGTTTAAAACAAGGTTTTAGAGACGGACAATTTAAATTGAATCTTCTTATGCAAGACGAAAAACGCCACGCAATGTTTAAAACTTTGGAAAGAAAATAATGCTTACAAAATACTGTGCTGTAATTTTTGATTTTGATGGAACTCTTTACGACAATTCAAATATTGCGATGGATTTGATTTTACAGTCGCCATTTGAAATGTTTAAAATGCACGCTGAACGAAAAGTAAGGCACAGTATGAAAGGCATCTTTTATGGAAATTCGGAAAATTATCTTGCAGAAAAATGGAATTTACTTTGCAAAAATTTTCATTTTAAAACTGAACTTGATGCAAAAAATTGGTATTACGACAGTTTTCTAAAAAAAATGATAAATCTTTTGGAAAAAAAATATTCTGCAAGAAAATCAGTTCAAGAAATTTTCAAAAAATTAAAATCACAAAATATAAAACTTGCAGTTTTCAGCGATTATCCATTTGTAAAAGAAAGAATGGAAGCTGTAGGTTTGCAAGTTGATGATGTTGATATAATTCAAAGTTCCGAAGAACTTGGAGGTTTAAAACCTGCCAAAGAAAGTTTTGAAATTATTGCCAAAAAACTTGGATTTGCTGATTTCACAAAAAATCAATTCAAAAAAATTCTTGTAGTTGGTGACAGAAATGACACTGATGGACAAGGTGCAAGAAATGTCGGTATGGATTTTATTC
>CAZDAY010000293.1:0-2245 GCA_964503435.1 uncultured Treponema sp. | reverse complement strand
TAAAAAACTTATAAAAATTCCCACAGACTTTGTTTTAAAAACAAATCGTTCCGGTAATGGAATTCCTGATGAAAATTTAAAAGACATTTTTTACGAACGGGAAAAAATTTTCAAAAATCAGAATTTAATAAAAATTACACAATCTGATATGAGCAGTTTTTTTACCTGTCCTCGCCAATGGTTTTTTAAATCAGTTTTAAAATTAAAAGACGACACTTTGGATTTGTCCTTGTTCGACAATTATGTAAAAGGAGATATCAATCATAAAATTTTAGAATTGCTTTTTAAAAATTTAAAAGTGCTTCCGACCTTTGTTCAGGATTTTGGAGCGCAGGAAGATGAAATAAAAACTTTGGTTCAAAATTCAGTTTTAAAAGCTTTTGAAAAATTTCAAGATTCGCCAATCTCTTATAAAATTCTTTTGTCGCAAAAAAATAAATTTTTCAACGGAATTATGAATTTTCTAAAAAATTTTTGCGCGCCAGAAAAATACGCTTCTTATACAGTTGTCAATACAGAAAGTTGGCTGTGCTCTCAAGACGAACAAAAAGATTTTGCATTAAGCGGCAGAATTGACTGTGTTCTTTCATCGCCTCTGGGAAAACTTACAATTATTGATTATAAAAATTCAAAATTACCTTCTATTAAGGAGTGTACTTTGGACGATGAAGGCAATATTTCAAATTTTCAGTGCGTTCTTTATGTTCAACTTTGGAATTTTAAAAATAAAATAAATCCAGTTGAAAAAATGTCTTTTGTTGCAATTCAGTCAGACAAGGAAAGCACAATTTTTGATTCAGATTCTAAAAAAACTTTTGACTCTTACAAGTCGACTGTAGAAGAAGCAAAACTTTACGAAGATTATTTTTATCAAAAAGCAAAGGATTATGATTTTAAAGCGATTGTGCAAAGTAAAAATAAATTCTGCAAATTAAATATTTTTTCTGATTGTATAAAATGCAATTTTAAAGCGATTTGCAGAACATCATTTACAGCCGGAGAAAAAAAACTTTAGTTACTTGCTGCACTTCGGCGTTGCTCAGTATTCGCACAGTCGAAGCACGGTTGCTGCACTTCGGCGTTGCTCAGTATCCGCCTAGTCGAAGCAAAGAATTTAAACTTAAAAAAACAGGAAAAATTATGAGTGAAAAAAAATATTCTTATCTTAGCGTCTTAAAAAAAATAAACAAAGAACTTGATTCTCAACAGGAAAATGCTTGTTGCCGAACAATAAATTCCATTGTTGCAGCCGGAGCAGGCAGCGGAAAAACTCAGGTTCTCGCCACAAGATTTGCATGGCTTTTAATGGAAGACGAAAATCTTCACGCGTCAAACATTTTAACTTTAACTTACACAAAAAAAGCCGCCGCTGAAATGTACGGAAGAATTTACAAAACTTTAAAACTTTTTCAATCATCTTCTGAAGTTCCTGAATTCCAAAGAAAAAATGCCGCCCTTGCGCTAAAAGAATTTTCTTCTGTTCACATTCAAACCTTGGATTCTTATTGTACAAATCTTTTAAAACAATGTGCAAATCGTTATGGAATAAGTCCGGATTTTTCAAGCGGAACAAGCGACAGTGAATCAATCGTAAAAAATCTTGCGTTAAATTTTGTGCTTAAAAATTTACAAAATCCTGCAATAAATTATTATTGTGATGAAGTTGATGTTCAAAATTTTGCTGAAAAAATTTTTTCATCCTGCATTATAAATTACACTTCGCTGGCAAGTCCAAAAAATTACTTTTCATCTTTTATTCCCAAGCAAATAAATTCAGTTTGTGAAGAATGGAATAAAACTGTAGGCGGAAACGAAAATCAAAATGTTTTTTTTGTAATTGATTCAATCCGCGAAATTTTAGAGTCGCCCCAAAATAAAACTAAGGTTTTGTCAAATCAAAAATTTACTGATTTCCTAAAATTTTCTGAAAATTTAAATTTAAATGAAATTTCTCCGGAAGATTTTGAAGAAGAAAAAATTGAAACTCTTTCACAAATTGCCGAAGAATTTTTACAAAAAATTTCTGTTTTGCCAGAATGTAAAAATTTCAAACTTTCGCTCCAAGACAAAGATTTACTGAAGGAACTTTATAAAACTCTGGAAGAACTTTCAACAAAATTTACTTCACTTTGTTCTTTTGTAAAAGATTTTAAATATTTTAAAGAACTTTGTAATTTGCTTGATGAATTTACTTTTGAAGTAAACGAGCAAAAACGTTCCACAGGAAATTTAACTTTTAAAGATG
>CAZDAY010000292.1:0-2284 GCA_964503435.1 uncultured Treponema sp. | reverse complement strand
GTATATAATAATTGCTAACATAATATAAAAAAAATAGAGGTAAAAATGAAAATAATCAGTTATGACAAAAAATACAAAAAAGATTTTATAGAAATGAACAAGGCCTGGATAAAAGAAATGTTCACGCTAGAGCCATCAGACGAAAAAGAATTTGAAAACATTGATTCTGCAATTCAAAGCGGAGGACAAATTTTTTTTGCGCTAGATGAAACCACAGAAGAAGTAATGGCGTGCTGCATGATTTGTCCTCGAAGCGACGGCGACTGGGAAATTATGAAGTTTGCCGCAGACCCAAAATTCGCCGGCAAGGGTGCTGGAACTGCGTGTCTGAAAGCGTGCATCGACTATGCAAAAAAAATCTCTATAAAAAAAGTCATTATAGTTTCAAACAAAAAATGCACTCATGCAATTCATCTCTACAGAAAATTCGGCTTTACAGAAATTCCGGTCGATTCACAAAAATTCCCGTTTAAGAGAGCAAACATTGCATTTGAAATGGAATTTTAAACAGTCTTTGCTAACACAGAGGAAATGCTAAACGCGTGGTCTCCAATTTTTTCTATTTGACGAACCAAATCCAAATAAAGCAATTCGGACTTTACATCATAACCGTCTTCAAGGCGCTTTCTTGCTAATTTTTTCAAATCCTTTCTAAAAGCGTCAATTTCTGTTTCAAGTTCGCGGGCAAATTCCAGTTTGTGCTCATCTAAATGTTTGTTGATGTTAATATGAATGAACTGCAAAAATTCTCTGGCAAGTTCGAAATATGGAATCAAAGCGTCCATATCTTCCTGCAGAAATTTCATTTTCTTTTCAATACTTTTCTGCAAATACTTTCCAATCGAAAAACATTCGTCTGACATTGCTTCCAAATCGTCAACAACTTGAATCATATCTGAAAGCCCGGCTTTTTGTTTTTCTGGCAAAGAAAGTTGTTCGCACTTTAAAATATAATTGATTATTTGCTCGTGCATCTGGTCGCAGAAATTTTCTTCGTCTCGCAACTGTGGCATTCCTTGGTTCACAAAAATTTCGCCACGCCGCATAATTCCAACTTGCAGACGGTCAAACATAATCGTCACAATATCTGTCATATTTGCAATTTCTTTTTCCAAACGGATTATTTTTGCAGCCGGAGTTTCGCTAATAAAATGTGAATTTTCAAATTCAAAATGGTAAAATTTTGGGATTTCTTTATTTTCTGGCGATTTAATGATTTTTTTAGAAAGCACAACAATTTGATTTACAAATGGAATAAAACAGATTGTACACAAGGTTTTAAACACCGTGTGGAGCATAGAAATTTGAATTGCAATATTATTGCTTGGAGTAAGCCAAATCACAAAATTCAGCAAAGGTTTAAAGAAAATTAAAGCTAAGGCTGTTCCAACAACATTAAACATTACGTGAATTAGGGCAGAACGTCTGGCATCCGGACTAGTTCCGATTGACGCAAGAATGGCATCTATTGTAGAACCAATGTTTGAACCTAAGCACATTGCACAAGAAACTTCCCAGGAAATCAAATTATTGTAAGCCATTGTAATTACGATTGCAGTAAAGGCGCTGGAAGAATGCATAAGAGCTGTAATCACAATCCCAATAAAAAATCCAATAATAATAGAAAGAAGTTCTAAATCCTTTAATTTCGTAAAAAATCCAAACTGACTTGCATCTATTGAAAAAGCATCCGAAAGTCCGCTTAAACCTAAAAAAAGCAAACCGAAACCCATAACCGCTTCGCCGATATTTTTTATAATATCGTTTTTGGCAAGAGTCATAAAAAAGCCTAAACCAAAAAGCGGAAGTGCAAAATTAGAAATGTTAAAGTTAAAACCAAAAATCGAAACAATCCATGCAGTAATAGTAGTTCCAATATTTGCACCAAAAATTACGCCAACTGATTGCGTTAATGTTAAAAGTCCAGCATTTACAAAACTAACAACCATTGCAGTTGTTGCCCCGGAGGACTGAATTATCATTGTTACAACAAGTCCCGTAATTAAACCAGCAAAGCGATTTCCCGTCATAAAATTCAGGGCTTTCTGTAATTGGGAGCCCGCACTTTTTTGAACTCCAGAACTCATAAGTTTCATTCCGTAAAGCAAAAATCCCAAACTTCCAATTAACAACAATATTTTATTTAACATAACTTATATAATTTTACGTAAATTTTACATTCTCTGCTAGTGTTTTAAAAATTTCTTAAGCTTTAAGCGAATTTTTATTTTTCAGCATGAAGTTTTTGTGCTAAGAAGTCGCCTTTTTTTTCCCCCCCCACCTA
>CAZDAY010000291.1:0-2308 GCA_964503435.1 uncultured Treponema sp. | reverse complement strand
ATGCTTTACAGAAAAAAATCTGGCGGTTAACAGAGAGTTTTTTATGGACAGAAAATCTTTTTGCGGGCAATGACAGAAAATTTTCTGTTTAACACTGTGGCGAAAAAAGCAAAGCGTTATTTTTTTTCTTATATTTACATTGAAGATTTTTGAATCTGGTAGATACGAGAAGAATTTTCTTGCTGATTTATAATTAAAACTTGGTTTCCTTCTATTTTGTACGAAAATTTTCCTGTAAAAGATTCTAATTCGGCTTGTATTTGTTCTTGCGAAAAAGATTGTGTTGTTTCAACAAACTGTTCGTTTTCGGAACTTATAAACATTTTCATTTCTTCTGCTTTTAAAGTGTAAGATTTAAAATTCATTTCGTAAGTTCCTGAAATAAGTTCTATAAATAAATTTTCTTCAACATTTTCGCTAAAAGAAATATTTGAAATGTAATATTTAAAAGTTCCGTCTTCTAAAAAAGTTAAAGTGTGATAATAATTAAAATTTGAATCTTTTGATTGTAATTCTACGTTTAAAAGTTTTTCGCTTTTGCAGCTTGAAAATAAAAATGTTAAGTTTGAGAAAAAAAATAAAATTAAAAGTTTTAGAATTTGTTTTTTCATTTTGATTTTTGATAATATTTTTGAACAGTCTCGTGTTTATTATTCTTGTCATTCTCGTGCTAAGAACGAAGTCTAGCGGAAATCTTCTGTTTAAGATTATTGGATCATGTTTCAACTGGCGGATACTGAGCAACGTCGAAGTGCAACAACCAAGTCCGATAATGACATTTTTTTATAAACCAGACAATGACATTTTTTGCAGGGGACTTAGCCCGTGCTGTAAGGGCGAGCCAAAGGCGAGTTGTTTTTTTGCGTTAGAAAAATTTCTAACGCAAAAAAACAATGGAGGTAAGTGCCGGAACCCTGAAAGTGCGGCGAACCATTGGATGCGCTCCAAATTAAATTTAAAATCTACGCGAAAATAGGGCGAACATTTATAACGCCTTCTGCCTTTGTTAAAGTTTCGATTGTTAGGCTGTCAACCTTGCCGTCCACGTCAATCATACAGTAGGCGATGTCGTTGCGGTTTTGATCAACCATTCCGCTAATGTTAAACTTTGCTTCGCCAAGTACTCTTGTGAATTGTGCAATCATATTTGGAACATTTTTGTGTGCTATGCAAAGTCTTGTTCCTCCGAGTGGAATTTCTGAATCCATTTTGCATTTTGGGAAATTTACGCTGTTTTTTATTGCGCCGGTTTCCAGAAAGTCGCGGAGTTCTTTTACAGCCATTACTGCACAGTTGTCTTCTGCTTCTGGTGTGGACGCTCCTAAGTGTGGCAAGCAAATTACGTTTTCGTTGTTAAGCAATTCTTCTGCGGCAAAATCTGTAATCATGCAGGAAATTTTTCCGCTTTTGATTGCCTGAAGAACGTCTTCGTTGTTTACAAGTCCGCCTCGAGCAATGTTTATAATTTTTACTCCGTCTTTCATGTTTTTGATTGTTGATGAATTGATTAAACCCTTTGTGTCTGGAGTTTCTGGAACGTGAACTGAAAGATAATCCGCTTTTGCAAAAAGTGTGTCTAAGGTTTCAGCGTGTTTTACCTGCGATTTTAAATTCCATGCTGCGTCTACCGAAAGAAACGGGTCATAACCTATAACATTCATTCCTAGTTCTATGGCGGTGTTTGCAACCATTGCACCGATTGCTCCAAGTCCGATTACTCCTAAAGTTTTACCTTTTATTTCGTTGCCGATGAAATTCTTTTTGCCTTTTTCAGCGAGAGTTGCGATTTCTGCGCCTTTTCCTGACAATGTGTTTACCCATTTGTTTGCGCTTATGATTGGGCGGCTTGAAAGTAAGAGCGAAAGAATAACCAGTTCTTTTACAGCGTTTGCGTTTGCTCCCGGAGTGTTAAAAACTACAATTCCTTTTGTGGCTAAGTCTTTAACTGGAATGTTGTTTACGCCAGCGCCTGCTCGTGCAATAGCTTTTACGTTTGGTGAAAGTTGCATTGAAAGCATGTCGTGTGAGCGAACTAAAATTGCATCTGGATTCATAATTTCACTGGCAATTTCGTAGTTGTCGCGTGGAAAGTTGTCTATTCCCACTGTGCTGATTCTGTCTAATGTTTGAATTTTATACATTTTATTTCCTTCTTTTGTTTTTTTTTAGGTGATTGAGCGAAGTCGAAACTATCAACATTGATTTATAACTCGGTCATTTCGAGAGCCTCAATGATCAAATTACCGCGATTTTCTAATTATTCTCTTCCGCGAACTTTTTCATAAACTCAACAAGTGCTTTTACGCCG
>CAZDAY010000290.1:0-2330 GCA_964503435.1 uncultured Treponema sp. | reverse complement strand
ATAACTAACAGAAGAAACTGAATCATCAACAGAACCTTGAATTGTTTTTCTATCAGTTGAAGTTGCAAATTCTATTGGAATTCCTTTTTCTGAATCCAAAGCCTGCGAAACCGTAAGTTCTGGAAGTGCTCCTGTTTTGATAAAGTGAAGTGAACGAGAATCGTAAGTTGCACCGTCAGTTGTTGTTACGCGAACAATAAACTCGTTAGTTGCATTTTCTGAAGAAACGCTGATTAAGTTTCCATTTGATTTTGCATTTACGCCACGAATTGAAGGAACTGTAGAAACGCTTGCAATGTTTCCGCCAATAAAATATCCGTCCAAAGTTTTGTCTTTTTGAACAAGAAAGCCACCGTTTCCGTCAATAACGCTGTCTGTAAAATAAACGCCTGGTTCAGAAATATGCGGTTTAGTTAAATCTAAAATGTTAAGAAGCGTTTTGTATTCGCCAATGGTTCCCCGCTCGTCAGATGTGCTTATAATCAACTGAACAACGCCCCATGGAATTCTAATTGCAGTTAAAGGAATTTTCAGCACAGTTGATTTTTGCGGAAGTTTAAATTGCTCTTCTGGAAAATCAATTTTCTGAGAACTTTCGCCATTTCCCCACAAAAACTGATAATTTCCGCCAATTATACCAACGCTGGAATTTACAGTTATTTCGTAAACACCGTCCGCTTCTGGATTTATTTGCATTCCTTCTTGATAAGGAACGCTTTCTTTTCCAATTCTATAACTTGGATTTTCATAACTTGGAGCAGCGCCCAAAGCAGTAAATGTATTTTTTACAAGATTTCCTTTTATGCCATATTTATCAACTGCATAAGCCGAAATTGTATGCAAACCGTTTTCAAGTTCAACCGGCAGTTCTGCATAAAAAACGCCATCAGTTTCAATCATTTGCTCTTCGCCGTTGTCAAGTTTATAGAAAACTTTAGAAACGCCATCATCATCGCTTGCAATTCCTCGAATAAACAAAGACTTATCGTATCCAGGAATTTTTAAATCATTTGCAGGATAATTTATTACAACAACAGGTTTGTCCGCTTCCTGATCAAAGTTAATAATTTGCTTTTTTTCAGCCACATTTCCCATTGTATCAACTGCGGTAATTGTTAAAATTTCTGATTTTGCTGATTTTCCTCGTGAATCAAAATCTTTTACAAAATAAGGATTTCCTGGCGTAAGTTCAAATTTTCCGCTTTCGCCCATAAAATCATAAGAAAGTTCCGCAATGTGATTTGCATCGTAAGCATAACCGGCTACTGTAAACACGCCGTTCATTATTTCATTTGCTTCAGGACTTACAATAACAATTTCTGGATTTGTGTTATCTACAAAGAATAAAAATGCATGTTTTCCAACCGAACCAGCATTGTCAGTTGCTTTAAACCAACAAGTTGCCGCACCATCAGAAAAAAGTTTTTTTGTATCAAGGGAAATCGAAAAAGTCCAATAAGAAAGATTTCCGTCTTCGTCCGGAGTTTTTAACTTTACTTCTTTAATTTTTGCAGTTTTATAATATCGACCGCCGTCTGTGCTGTATTCAAGTTCCTTAATTCCGTTTCCGTCTTTAACCTTACCTTCAAGCGTAATTTTTCCACGAACTAATTCGCCCATATAGTGATTGTCAGGATTTATTTCAACACTTGGTGCTCTTCTGTCAAGTTGCCATGTCACTTTTACAGAATGTCCGGTTTTAGGCTTTACTTTTGATTCATCAATTTCGCCAGTTTCTGGATTTCTGTAGGCTTCAGGATTTCCATTATCAATTCCGTAGGCTTCAATAGTATGCGGACCTTCAAGAAGTTTAGTTGTGTCCAGATAATACGACCAAAATTCTGTTCCTTCAACTTTTACAGGATTTTTTTTGTCGCCATCAAGAATAATGTAAACCGCAGAAACTTCATCATCATCAATACAAGTACCAACAATATTTAAATTTCCAGGAACGCGCATTTGTTCGCTAGGATTTGTAATACTTGTAACCGGTAAATCGGATTCTTCGTCAATAAAAATATTATAAGGTCCAGCAGTTTGAATATTTCCAGCCTGATCTTCTGCTTCAACAACAATATTGTATTTTCCTTTTTTATTATTGATATCAAATTCATTTTGCCAGCTGTTCATATTTTCTGGATGCTGAACTTCGTTTTTTCGCGCCGCAAATAACAAATTAAATGTCATAAAACTGAGCACGAATATAAAAAAACTTTTTTTAGCCATAAAATTCCTCCTGAAAAGGACATAAAAATTTTTGATTTATATTTAAGATTTAAAATAAAACATTACATTTAAAGGTCGGCATAAAATTAAAATATCTTAAATTT
>CAZDAY010000289.1:0-2346 GCA_964503435.1 uncultured Treponema sp. | reverse complement strand
ATTTCCTTGTTTGCACTGAAAATTTCTATATTATTTAAAAAGTTTATAGCACTTTGAGTAAAAATAAAAGCATCTGTTAAAAATTGATAAGACTTTATTTAAATTTTTTGTTTTTAAATTTGCACCTTCTAAAGTTTCTTTCAGATTTGATTTTTTTTCAACTAGGGAAATTAAATTTTTTGGACATTTTTTGAAACATTTTCCGCAAGCAGAACAAAGTTCATTTATATAAGCCGTATTGTCTATAATTTTAATGGCATCTTGCGGGCAAAACTTGACGCAATTTCCGAATCCTAAGCAATTTTCAGTATTTTCGTATTCACTTTCGTAATTTTGAATAAAAAATTCACAGTTTTTTGGACCTAAATAATTAAAAAGTTTTACTTCTTCTTTATTTGATTCATTTTTTACAAAAGCAGTTAAATTTTTATTTTTTTGATTTGATTTTTCAGAATGATTTTTTATCTTTTTTAAAGATATTTCGCTATCAGAAAATAATGCTTCATCAAGATTAAAATCACGAGATTTAAGAGAAGGAATTAAAATACAATTATTGAATGTTAAAATTAAAGATGATAAAAATAAAAACAGAAGACTTAATAAAACTAATGCGACCAATTAAACACCTCTCCATTTAACCAGGAAACATTTACAACCAGTAAAATCAAAATTAAAACAGAAACTGTTAAAAGAATATATGCTGTTTTTTCAAAATCATATTTTGCCTTATACAAATCAGTTCTTCGCAAAATCATAGAAAACAAAGGAATAAAAACGAAATATGAAAAAGTGCAAATGCAAGCAATAAAAAGACATTCTCCTAATGAAAAACTTTCTGTGAGCGCAATCAAAATTATTATAAACGATAGTCCAAAATCTGATGCAGAAAATTTTGCTGTAATTCTAAAAATCAGTTCAATAAGAACTGAAAATACACAAAAAATTATAACTGTAACAAAAGGTGCCAATTCAAAAAGGTCGAATTTAAACAAAAGTTTGTAGCAAAATATGTAAGACAGAGCACAACAAGAACACACGGAAAGCAATAATTTTATTGATTTTAAAATATGTTCAGAAAATTTAATTTTTGGCAAAACAGTTTTTTCAATTCCTGCACCATAAATCAAAATTACCGAAGTAAAAAATAAATAATTCAAAATACTTTCTAACATTTTTATTCCCCAGTTTTGTTTTTAAAAATATTTGCAGAATTAAGGAAATATGAAATTAAAATATAAAAAATTGAAACCAAAAATAAAGCACCCGGAATTGACGCAAAGAAAATTCCCATAAATGAATATCTCATTTCTTTTATTATAAAAAGTTCATAAACGCCGTGAATTGAAGGCAGCGAAATTGTTCCATAACCAAAGAAATCTCTTAAAATATAAAAAATCAGTGCATATATTGTAAAAAATAAACTTTTCAACATTATGGTTTTCAATTGAACTGTAAGAGAAGATTCCTGAGTTTTGTTGTAAATGTTTCCCAAAACAAAAATGCTTAAAGGCGGCATATAAAACAAAATTCCTAAATTAAATGCAATCACAGGGGAATAAAGCCGAACAAAAAGTTTATATAAAACTGCAAGAAATACTATTCCAGTTGCAAAACAAATATTTCGTAAATCTTCTAAGTGCAAGATGCAAATTAACTTTGAAAATAAAATTCCTAGAATCAAAATAAAATTATATTCAAAAATTAAAATCAGCCCATAAGAAAGCCTGCCTGGCACAAAAACCAGCATTGAAAGCGAAAGTAAAAGATAAATAAACAAATCATTTTTATTCAGTTTCATTATTTGCCTCACTAAAAAAATATTCATAAATAGAAGGAATTCTTTGTGCCCAATAAGAAATTTGAGATGGTTTTATAGATTTTTCAATGTAAGTTTTACTTTTTCCAAGAAGATCCGCAATTCCAGCAAAAACAACATTATTATTTTTTGGCTCGTAAAGATAAACGCAGGATTCCGGACCGTAAATTGTAGCAGTACGAATCATAAACACATAAGAAAACGTTCTTGAACTTTGCCTGTCAATTTCAAAAATAACATAATTTGTGTGTGAAGGAATTTTCTGATTTTCCCATTGAATTGCTTTTATAAGTTCCATATTATTATTTTCACAGTAAATTTCTAAGGTTTCGTTTACAGTTCTAAGCAATTCTTTTTTATTGTTTCTTATTCCAAGCAATGTAAATAAAACCAAAAATGCGCTCATTAGTACAAAAATTCCAAAAAGAATTCCATATTTTATTAAAAGATTTAAATATTTTTGTTTTAGAATTTCTTTTGAATCATTTTGATTTCCTAAATTTTCCAAATATTCCGAATTTTTTGAATTT
>CAZDAY010000288.1:0-2363 GCA_964503435.1 uncultured Treponema sp. | reverse complement strand
CTCCGGACCATTCACCGTCAGTGTGAGATACAAGTGGTTCATTAGAAATAAGTTCCATTTTTTTAAAATTTTTAATTTTAAAACCTTTAAATTTTGTGTGTTTTCCAAGAATTAAAAACGGAAAAAGCAGAAATGCTAAAATTTTAGGAATATTTCGAACAAAAAGCGCAGAAAGTTCACCATCGTCATATTTTGCATCAGGAGCCATTTTTACTCCGCCACCTTCAGCACAAGTGTTCATTGCAGCACAAAAAATAAAATTTTTATAAACAACAGGTTCTTCTTCATCAAATTTTATTTGAACATTACGACATTTCATAGAAAACAGAGAACTTATTGTCAAAATAATATAGGCAAAGCGTCCCAGATGAAATTTATTTAAAACAGGCTTTACTTTTGAAGCATTTGCTTTTTTACAAACAAGGGCATCCATTCCAATACCAGAACTTATTGCAAAATATCTTGAATGATCATCTTCAAATTTAGCAAATCCCAAATCAACTGCTCTCGAAACTTTGTTATTATTTACAATTTTTTCCAGATTTTTAATTGGTTCATTCTTTTTTATATCAAGTCCTTTAGCAAAATCATTTGCGGAACCTGTAGGAATTATGCCAAATTTTATTTTATCAAAATTTTTGATTCCATTTAAAACTTCATTGATTGTTCCATCACCGCCAACAATAACAATTTTTTTATCAGAATCTTGAGTTTCGTCAATATTTGAAATTTTTTCAGCAAGTTCCGTTGCATGTCCCCTATTTTCAGATTCAAAAATCTTATAGTCAGCATCTAGTTTTAAATTTTTTTTGAGCCAGTCTTCAATTAACTCCCAGATAAGAGTCGAAGTTCCACTTCCACCATGCTTATTAACAATAAAATAAAACAAAATAACTCCTAAAAACCATAATCATAAAAATTCAAGTGCAAGTTTTATTTCTTGCATGCTTCTCGACGTTTTATTTGCAATTTCTTCCGCAGAAAAACCTAAATCATTTAAATCTTTTACAAGTTCATTAAAATCCTTTTTTACTTTTACAGGATTATTTGAAACATAAAACTGAGGAATTTTCTTTTTTTGTTCCTGAGCAACAGAAAGTGCTTTGTCGGCTTCCTGCATTTTTTTAACCAAATCCATTTCAGCGTTAAATTTTTCAGTTTCTTCAAGATTCTGGCTGGAAAAAAGTTCTTTTTGCCCAAGATTTTTATTTTTTTCATATAAATTCGTAAGTTTCGCCTTAGAATTCGCTGCCGAACGTTGAATTTTGCCTGTTTTTTTTGCAGATTTTTTATCTTCTATAATATCGGCCTGAGCAAATTCTTCGAGCAAAGACATATTTTTTTTTGAATTCGATTTATTTCCTCTTACAGAATTCTGCTGATTTTTTATTTCATCAAAACTTGAAGAAGAAGTTTTTGGAATTGCATAAGAATCAAGTTCCTGCTGAAAAAATTTTGATTTCTCTGATTTTACAAGTTCATTTTTTAAAAGCTGAATATTACGTTCTGCTTCGGCACTAATCGCTTTCAACTGACTTATTTTATCATTAAGAACTTCAATATTTCTTGACGCATTTCGATTGATACTTGTAATCATATCATTTACTTGCTCACGAGATTCTTCAATAAATTTATCTGTTGAAAAAAATTTATTAAACCTAAAGCTCATAATTATCCACATAATCAAATTAAATAAAATAACTGCAACTAAAACGTATATCATTTTCTATTTTGCCTAAAAATTCATTTATCCATTTTATACAGAAATTTAACTGGTAATATCAATATGCAAACCCAAACGGGGATCTTTTATTTCATATTTTTTATCCTGCTGATTTTCCTGTTCACTTTTTTGTGCTGAATTTTGTGCTTTTTCTTTTAAATTTTGAAATTCTTGTTCTTCGCTAGAATTTTGATTTTGATTGCCATCTTTATTGATTAAATTTGAGCGTTCCTGATAACTTTTTGTTTCCTGAACAGTTGTTGATTTTTCTTGATTGGTTTTTAATGAATTTACAAAATTTGACTGATTTAAGGATTGTGTTATTTGATTTTGAGATGCATTAAATTTACTAACATTATCCATTTGCCCGTATATAACAGATAAATCTATTGGTTGTATAGCCATTTATTTTCTCCAAATCAAAAAAGTGGCATTGTTACAAAAATTTTGACAAAATAAGCTTCCTGATTTTATTATCCGATTTTTGATTTTACTGTTCAGTTTAATTGTTTTGTTTATCTGGTCAAAATACACATTTTTAAAGCTTCACTTTATTATACTTGTAATAAATTTCTCATACATTCTTAAAAAAAGCAACTTTAAATTTCTTAACATTCTTTTATTATTTCATGTTTACAGG
>CAZDAY010000287.1:0-2365 GCA_964503435.1 uncultured Treponema sp. | reverse complement strand
TTTCTCGTGCGTTTGGTGGCAATTTTAGGATTAACAAAATCTATGATAGAATAATACTATTTAGATAACTTATGTTAAGTCTTAATACGTTTTAACAAAAATTCAAAATTTCGTATTCGGGACGTTGAGGTCGGCGGTTCAAATCTGCCATACCCGAAAATAAAGCCCACCGGATTTTGATTTTGTTTGTTCTTCAGTTTTTTTGACTTGCGGGAAACTTCGTTGCATTTAGTGGGGGAAACTTCGTTGCATTTAGCGGGTTTGAAAATTTCCTTCAAAAATCGGAAAAATGCAAAATAAAATAAATAAATTTTTTTTCATGCGGATATTTTAACACATTTTAAACAAAAAAAATGATATCCTTAATTTATGAATAAAGTTTTAAAAGAAAAGTTGATTTTTTTAGCGGACAAATACGAAAATTCTGAATTTTTGGAAAAAGATCCTTCGCGTTTTATGCATGATTTTTCAAATTCAGATGAACAGGAAATTGTGGCTTTTATTGCAGCAAATTTGTCTTTTGGCAGAAGGGAACAAATTCTTTTGCATATCGAAATGATTTTGAATCAATGCAAAACAGAAAATTTTTTGCCGAGCCAGTGGATTTTAAACGAAAATTATAAAAATTTTTTTACGCAGAAAAATAAATCTTTTTACAGAATGTTTACGCACAACGATATGATTTTGTTTTTTGACGGAATTAAAAAAATTCTTGAAGAAGACAAAACTTTGGGACTTCACGTAAAAAAGCAAATTGAAAACAGAAAAAATTTCTTAAATCAAAAAGAAATTTGTCCGTGTAAAATAATTGCTCAGGACTTTGATTTAAATTGTAAATTGATTCCGCATACAGAACAAAGTGCCGACAAAAGAATAAATATGTTTTTGCGCTGGATGGTAAGGAAAAATTCTCCAGTTGATTTGGGATTATGGAATTCCTGGTTCAGCCAGAAAAATCTTCTTATGCCTTTGGATACTCACGTTATGCAACAAGCTTCAAGTTTGGGTTTGCTGCCATTAAGTAAAAGTGGAAAAGTTTTAAATGCGAGTTTAAAAACTGCAATTTCTTTAACAGAAAAATTGAAAGAAGTTTTTCCTGATGATCCTGTAAAAGCGGATTTTGCACTTTTTGGTTATGGCGTAAATTCTTAATCTTCTGTCATGGGGCTGTCCAATAAGAATGAAAATCGGTGGTTGTACTTCGATGTTGCTCAGTATCCGCAACGTTGAAATCACCATATGTAGCGACAAGGTCATTTCGAGAGCCTAAATAACCGCTGTGTTTTGCTTTGCTACTATAAACTTTGCTGCAAGTTCAGAGTCAAGTTCAGAATCAAGAAGACTCTTCTGCACTAAACGGCGTGTCTTTTAGCATAAGATATCTTGAAGCGTAATTTGCGTAATAATCGTCGTCGGTTAAAGTGTAAGTTGCAATGTTTCTTAGCAAAGTGTCGGCTTCAAAAATGTTTCCGTTTTTCGCAATGGATTTTGTTTTGTATTCACGAATTCCGTTGAGGGCATTTCCGCGTGGATAAATTTTTAAGTTAAAATCATCGTCCCAAACTAAATCTTCTTTAAAATTTTCGCTGATGCTGCATTTTATAAAAGCAATGCTGTCCCAGTTTTTTTCTGAATCAGCGGATGCTTTGCCGGCAGTTCTGCAAACGTAAAGTAAGGCACGCTTTCGCTTTTCGCCAGTAAATTTACATTCTGAAAAAATAAAACCTTTTTTGTTTGCAAGAGCCAAACTTTTTACAGCAAATCCGTTGTTGTCGCCACGATTGTCCTGTTTAACAAAAATTTCGCAATTTTCAAATAAAGCCGTGTCGCTTTCCCCATAAATTACATCAACATCGCCTTCAAAATAACAGTTCTTGAACCAGGAAAATCCTTTTACATAAAGCGTATTTTGCCGACTTTCAAAACGCATATTTTCACAAAGCAAAGTGCCTTTTTCGTTGCACCAGGCAAGTGTTTCTGCGCTGTCGTTAAGAGTTTTTGGTTCATCGCAGGTTTTATTGTGAGTGTTGATTATAGAAAAATTTCTTAAAATAACAGAAGTTGCATTTTGTCCAATATTAAAAATTGCCCTGTTTTCTACTCCGTGATTAAAAAATTCGCAATTTTCTGCTTGAATAGTTGTTGTTTCTGGTGAATTATTTGGACTTGCTTCCATAATCAGCGGATTTCTTAAATTCCAGTGGATTATTTCTTTGTACGAACCTGTTTCCAGCAAAATGTGAACAGGAGTTTCCTTTGAAACCGCTCCAGTGTTAACCATTTCTTTAATTTTTTTTAAAGCGGAATTTATTGCAGCGGGATTTTTTGAACTAACTTTCAATTCTAACATTAAATCCAATTATAC
>CAZDAY010000286.1:0-2366 GCA_964503435.1 uncultured Treponema sp. | reverse complement strand
TTTGCAATTTTAATAAATGATTCCCGTCTAAATTTCGACAAAATTCACAAATCAACGCGGCAATCTACTGCCACTTAGCACATCCTTATCTTCAAAACAAAAAAGTTTACACTAAAACAAAAAATGCTAACAAGGATATCAGCGTAAACGCCAGAAGATCATGAAAATTTTTGCTTTTCAAAAATTCTCGAAACTTACGCGATGTCAGCCAAAATCTCCAATATCTCTAGTTTTTTACATTGGAAACTTGACGGTGGAATATTTCAATGCTAAAATATCCTTAAACTAGTTTAAAAGAAATTGGGAGTACAACATTAATGTTGAACGATTCTTATGCTTACATTCCTTTGTTTGCAAGCGCTACTGTTACTTTTGTAATTTTTATACTTTTATTCTTCATCAGAAAAAAAAGTACAGCAAGAGTTAGTTTTGTGGCATTTATTTCATCTTTTTTAATTGCAGTTGGATTACTTGCAAGTGGCATAATAAATTTAACAAATAATGTTGCTTCACAATCTAATGAACTTCTCATACTTAGCATTTTTATTTTTATTGCAAGTTTATTGCTGCTTCCGTATTGCATCATTTTAATAAGTTTTGAGCCAAAAAAGATTGAAAAATTAGTGTCGCCTTCTTCAAACAAGAAAAATATTTCAGAAGTTCCGCTTCAAACAAATATTCAGCAAAAAACAGAAAAGCAAGAACTTACAGAAAGTGATTCAAAAATTCTAAACATCAGCAAATCTTTTATGACAAAGGCAATTTCATCTTTTTCCAGCGAAAACAACTTAAACGATTTGTTTAAATACATCAACACAACAATTAAAGATGAAGTAAATGCTGACGGTGGTGCAATTCTTATGGTTGATGATTTTGAAGATATTATCACCGTAAAATCTCTTGAAGGCGACTTTCCGCCTCCGTATAAACTTCCAAACGACATGCCTCACAAACCTGTCAGAGTTGCAACAAATTTTAAATTTGCATCTTTTCCACTCAGAGAAAATATTTTTGGCGAAATTGCAACTGCCGGTAAGGGCGAACTTATTACAAAGCCTGAATTAGATGACAGAATTTATCAAAACGGTCCTGAAGAATTCCTTGAATGTGGAAGTTACATTTTCATTCCAATGAAAAATAACGATACTGTAATAGGACTTATTGCTCTTGCTAGAAAACATGGAAATACACTTTTTACTCAGGATGATTTTAATACTGTAGAATCTCTTGCTGATTTTGCAACTGTTACAATAAAAACTGTTCTTGCTGTAAAAGACACGATTGAACACAATTCTATTGTAAAAGAAGCGGATATTGCTTCGAGAATTCAAGATTTATTGCATCCAACAAAAATTCCTGTTATAAAAGGCATTCAAATTGGTACGCTCTGGAATCCAACAGAAGGCGTTTGTGGCGATTATTATGACATTATTCCTGCAAGAAAAGACAGAATTTCATTTGTAATGAGTGATGTTGCCGGCAAAGGAATTAACTCTGTTACAATTATGGCTATGATGCGGGCAATGCTTCGACTTGTAATCAACACAACTCAATCTGCAAGTAAAATTCTTGAATGGGTAAATCATGGAATTGCTGGCGAAAGTTTCAGTACAGATCACTTTGCTTCTTGCGCCTTAATCAATTATAATCCTCAAACACACACTGCAGAAATTGCAACTGGCGGAACAACTCCGGTTTATTATTACAATGTTGCTGATAACAGTTTTACAAAAATTTCATGTTCAAGCGAACCTATTGGAGTTGAAAAAGACTCAACTTATAAAAATATTTTGCAAGAGACAAAACCTGGTGATATACTTATAACTTATACTGATGGTTTAGTCGAAACATTAAATGACAAGGGACAACAATATACTAAAGAAAATCTTCTGAAACTTGTCGCAAAAAATCATAATTCGACAAGCAAAGATATTGCGAATCTTGTAAAATCTGACATTAAACACTTTAGTGCTGGAACACAAAATCATGATGATCAGAGTTTACTTGTAATTAAATTTTGAAATTTACCAATAAGGAGAAACCTATGGAACTAAAAATAAGAAAGAATGGTGATGTTTACATTATTGACGTAAACGGTGAAATGGATCTTTATAATTCATACAAATTAAAAGAACTCGTAATGAAAATGCTTGAAAAGAACGTTAAATCGTTCATTATAAATCTTGAGCAAGTTGATTATATTGACTCTTCTGGAATTGGAGCGCTTATTTATATTTGTTCAACAATCAAAAAGATGAATTTAAAACTTTATATTTCAAACATTCACGGTTCTGTAAAAAAAGTAATTGAATTAACAAAATTGATGGGATATTTTCCTATTGCAAATAGTGTTGAAGAAGCATTAT
>CAZDAY010000285.1:0-2377 GCA_964503435.1 uncultured Treponema sp. | reverse complement strand
ATATTAGACTTGAATTTTAATTCTTAAAAGTATATAAATAGAAATACATCAAGGGCGATGTATATTTCCTAAGTTAAGTTTTGGGGAATTACATCGCCTTTTTTATTTGGATTTTATTTTAACGGAGGTTTAAAAATGCCAAACGTACCTGAACTTTTTGGAAGTATGGTTTTTAATCAGAAAGTTATGAAAGACAGATTGCCAAAAGAAACATTTAAGGCGCTTAAAAAAACACTTGATGATGGCGTGCCTTTACAACTTGATGTGGCAAATGTTGTTGCTCATGCGATGAAAGAGTGGGCGATTGAAAATGGTGCTACACATTATGCACATTGGTTTCAGCCGCTAACTGGAATTACCGCAGAAAAACACGATTCTTTTATAAATCCACAAGATGATGGTTCCGTAATTATGTCATTTAGTGGCAAAGAACTTGTAAAAGGTGAACCGGACGCATCTTCTTTTCCTTCTGGCGGACACAGAGCAACTTTTGAAGCTCGCGGTTATACAGTTTGGGATCCGACTTCTTATCCGTTTATTAAGGAACATACACTTTGTATTCCAACCGCTTTCTGTTCTTACACAGGTGAAGCCTTAGACAAAAAAACTCCGCTTCTTCGTTCCATGGAAGCTTTGGACACGCAGGCAAAACGAATTCTTAAACTTTTTGGCAAAAATATAAGTCATGTTGCTACAACTGTTGGTCCGGAGCAGGAATATTTCTTAGTTGACCATGATTTGTGGGCTCAGCGCAAAGACTTAAGAATGACAGGACGCACGCTTTTTGGAGCAAAACCTTCTAAAGGTCAGGAGATGGACGATCAGTATTTTGCAGCGTTAAATCCGCGAATTGTAAAATATATGGAAGATTTAAACGAAACTTTGTGGAAATACGGAATTCTTTCAAAAACAGAACACAATGAAGTTGCTCCAGCCCAGCACGAAATGGCTCCAATTTTTAGCACAACAAACCTTTCAGTTGACCAAAATCAGTTAACAATGGAAGTAATGCGAAAAGTTGCAAAACGTCACGGACTTGAATGTCTTTTGCACGAAAAACCATTTGCCGGTTTAAACGGAAGCGGAAAACATAACAACTGGTCTATGGCAACAAACGAAGGCGAAAATCTTCTGGAACCAGGAAAAACTCCAGAATCAAATGCACAATTTTTGTTATTTTTAACAGCAATTCTAAAATCAGTTGATGAAAATCAGGATTTACTTAGAATTTCAGTTGCTTCGGCAGGAAATGACCACAGACTTGGAGCAAACGAAGCGCCGCCAGCAATAATTTCAGTTTATCTTGGAGATGAACTTTACGCTGTTCTTAATTCGATTGTAGAAGGCAAATCTTATTCTTCGGGTTCAAAATCAAAAATGACAATTGGAGTTGATGTTTTACCTCCAATCCCAAAAGATTCAACTGACCGCAACAGAACTTCTCCTTTTGCATTCACTGGCAACAAATTTGAATTCCGTTCTTGCGGTTCAGCATTGTCAATCGCCGGCCCAAACACAACCTTAAACGCAATCGTTGCATATTCGCTAAAAGAATTTGCTGATGAACTTGAAGGCGCAAAAGATTTTGAAAAGGCTTTAAATGCACTTATTGAACGCGAAGTAAAAGCTCACTGGCGGATTGTATTCAACGGCAACGGTTACGACGAATCATGGAAAACCGAAGCAGCAAAACGCGGACTTATGGAACTAAAAACATTGCCTGATGCCGTAGAACATTATCTTGATGACAAAAACGTAAAACTTTTTACAGAAATGGAAGTTTACACAAAGCAGGAAATGGAAAGTCATTACGAAATCAAACTGGAAAAATACGCTCAGATTTTGAATATTGAAGTAAACACAATGCTCGAAATGATAAGCAAGGATATTTTGCCAGCAACTTACAAATATATTTCAGACGTAAGCAAAACCGTAATTGCCTTAAAATCTGTAGTTCCGTCAGCAAAGGCAGCAGCAGAAACAGAAATTCTTACAAAACTTGATGCTCTCGCTGATTCTCTTGCAGCCAAAAAAGCGGAACTTGAGCAAATTCATAACGATGCAAATAATGCAGAAGATGCAATGGCAGTGGCAAAGTCTTATGCTTGCAAGGTAATTCCAAAAATGGCAGAAGCGCGTGCGGTTGCGGACGAAATTGAAACCATGCTCGGCGAAACTTACAAACCTTATCCAAGTTATGAGGATTTGCTTTACAGAGTTTAGTTTTTTGTGATTTTTGTTTTGGAGCGAATTTTTTTTCACAGCGAAATTTTTACTGTGCTAAGAACTCGCCCCAAACAAAACCGCCCTTGCGCACTTCGCTATTCGCTCATTCCTACGCTAACGCTCCGGAACTAAAGGTGCTACACGGCGGGCT
>CAZDAY010000284.1:0-2415 GCA_964503435.1 uncultured Treponema sp. | reverse complement strand
ACCTTACTTTGCACAATATCAAGTTTTTCAGAAAAATTTCTGATTGAAGATTGCATATTCAAAAGATTGTCGCTTGTTGTGTTAAGTTCAGCAATTTTTGAATCCATTCCGCTGCTTAATTCCATTAAACTTGAAAACTTTTGGTCAAGATCATCAAGCCGGGTTTTATCCTGGTTATAAGTGCTAATTCTTGTTTTTACATCAAAACCTAATTTGTCAAGTTCTAAAATCTGCTTGTTCAAATCTTCAATTTTTTCTTGATAAGATTTCAAATCAGAAATTTCTTCTTTTATTTCACTGATTGAAGATTCAAGCTGCCTTTTCATATTATTTGCCTTATCAAAAATTCCTGTATCCTGTTCAAATTTTGATGTCGCCTTTTTTATATTATCCAATTTTGTTTGCAAATCGTTTGTTTCTTCATTAAGGCGATCAGTCATTATGCGGAAATTCTTTTTGTAATCATCAGTGTTGTCTTTTAATTCTTTGCGGAAAGCTTTTAAAACATTTTCTGTATCTTTAGCATTTTCTTCAACAAGATTTTTTGTTTTTAGCAAGACATCATCATATTGCGAATTTAAAGATTGAATGTTGTTTTTTACATTTTCATATTCATTAGAAATATTTGTGTTTAAATCGGCAATTTTTTGCTCGCTTTCAGAATACGAATTTTTTAACTGCTCCTCAAATTGTTTTGAAGATGCATTAAACTGATTTTCTAAACGCTGCTTCCAGTTTGCAAGTTCATTAACGGATTCATCAATACTTGCATGCTGGGCATCCTGTTTTTTGGCAAGTTCATTTTTGAAATTTTCAACCTGCATATTAAAATCTTTTTCATTTTTGCTAAGTTGCTCTGAAAGTTTTGTGTTATAAGAATCAATTTCTCGTTTTAAATATTCACTCGCCTTTCCACTTGTATCAGAAAGTTCAAGTTTATATTGTTCCATAAAATCGTGAAGTTTTTGATTCACAGTATTGATTTGTTCCTGAATTGTTGCCTGACCGGAAAGCAAAGTTGCCTGAAATTTCTTTTCTTGCTCAAGAGTTTTTGCTTGCATGTCTTTCAAGCGTTTATTCAATGCTTCATCATATTTAATTTCCAGTTTTTCGCGCTGTGCTTCATATTCATCTGTAAAAGCAGAAAGGTTTGAATCCATTTTATTTTTCCATTCAGAAAGCTGGACGTTAATATCATTTTCGCGTTTTGTAATGTCTTGAACAAAATTATCTTCAAAAATTTTAACTTTCGCATTTATACTGTTCGCTGCTTTTTTCTTTATATCATCAAGACTAGCTTCAACCTGCCCAAGTTCATTTTTTAAAGTTTCATATTTTGTGGCAATTTT
Source organism: uncultured Treponema sp. (assembly GCA_964503435.1). Classification (GTDB taxonomy): domain Bacteria; phylum Spirochaetota; class Spirochaetia; order Treponematales; family Treponemataceae; genus Treponema_D. Next base: position 1,066 of record CAZDAY010000284.1, on the reverse strand, counting down.
AGATTCAAAATCATTTTGCTGCTTTTCAGAACTTGCAGAAAATTTTTCAAAATCCCCAAGAACTTTTTTCTGACTTTGTTCCATCAATTTTCGCAAAGTAATTTCGAGTTTATCAACATCAGCACCAGCACTGTTAAGTTTCTTAAATCTGTATTCCATTTCTTTTTTGTAAGATTCAAGAGTTTTTTCCAAATTTTCAAGATACTTTGTTTGCTTTGTATCATATTCCAGTGCAACATTTTTCATTGCAGAATTTATGCGTTCATCAAATTCAGAAATCTGTTCTTCCATATTTACGCTGAATTCTGTAAGTTTTTTTGTGCTTTCGTCGGTTTGCAAAGAAATTTTTCTGGCAGTTTCATCAGAAAGTTTTTGAACATTACTATACTTTTCTGTAAGTTCCTGAATTCCCTGTTCTATATTTTCGCGAACATTTTGAGTCCGATTTTCAAAATCAGAAAGTTCATTTGTAATTTCCGACTGAATATTATTTACATGATTTTTTACATCTTCTTTATACTTTTCAAGATTTTGCGAACTTAAAGTTTGAAATTTTTCGTAAGACTGAAGTTCTTCTGCCTGAGCCTTGTCCATTGCTTCGTCATACAACTTGTCATATCTTTGCTTTAAAATTTCCGCCTGATTGTTTATTGCATTTTCAATCGCAAAAAGTTGTTCGGTGTTAGAATTTGTTTCTTTTGACAAATTTTCAGTAAGAAGTTTTGTTTTTTCAAAATCCTCTGAAATTTGTTTTTGTAAAGAATTTATTTTTTCATTTGAAGTTTTTTCGAACTGCGAAATTTTTTCGTGTGCTTCAAATTCAAGCTGTTCAGTTTTTGATTTTACTTCGCTTGAAATAGAAGCGGCTTTACCATTAAATTCGCTGAGTTTCTGCTTAATCACATTTTCGAGTGCAGAACTTTGTTCCTGGAAATTTCCATTCAAATTTTCAAGTTTAGTTTTAAACTTCTTTTCAATTTCATCAGATATATTTTTTAAATTATTATTTACAAGCTGTGTTTTTTGTTTTATTTCAGAATCCAAACTTTTCGCTTTTGTATTAAAC
>CAZDAY010000283.1:0-2423 GCA_964503435.1 uncultured Treponema sp. | reverse complement strand
TTATTATTTTAAGGGGCTGTCCAAAACTTGTAAAAATTTCAGTAAGGACAGTTGTTATCGTTATCTGTAAAATTTTCAGAGGTACATTATGAGTAGAAAAAGTTTGTTCGCAAAAATTTCATCGTTAATTGTGATTTTTTGTATTTTAGCCAGTTTTTCTGTTTCCTGTCAGTTTGGATTGGGAACTGCGGTTGATACACAATCTCCAACAATCACTATTACTTATCCGCCGGTTTCTGCCGTAATTCGCGATACTTTTACGCTCTATGGAAACTGGACAGACGATAAGGGCGTTACTTCTGTAAAAGTAAATGTAATTAACACTGCAACCAAAGAAACAGTTTTGAAAAATGCAAACGCTAAAATTGATTCTAAAAATAAAACTTGGCAAATAGATTTAAATGCTAACGATTCATCAAAATCTTCATATTATAATGGTTGGGAATTTGCTGATGGAACTTACCAAGTGAGCGTTATTGCAAGCGATGCTTCTTCGCATAGTTCCAGTGAAGTTAGCAGAACTTTTGATATTGATAACACAGCCCCAGTTTTTATTATTTCAAATCCGGGAGTTGTAAAAAATTCTACAAGCGAGCCTTCGGCTTACGGTTCAATTTTTACGATTGACGGAACTATTGCCGATGACCACACAATCAGTTCAATGGACGTTGTGATTTATAATTCTGATGGAAAAATTGTTTCAAAAGAAACTTACAATGGCGAAGAAATAAATTTTTTCCATGAAGATGATATTCAAACTGCCGGCGGAACTTCGGTTACAATCGCCCAATATGGTTCAAGCGATAATCGTTATTCACTTTTGTATAATCAGTCAAACAAAACAGAATATTTTACCTGTTCCGTAAAATTAACAGATAACGCACAAGTTTATCAAAATCCCACAAATGATAGTCGAAGTGTTACTCAAGAAAAATTAGAAACAACAGGAAATTCCACTTACACTGTTTATCTTTATGATGATGTTTACACAAGTTTGATGAGTTCAAAGAAAGGTTTGGGCTTAAGTGCCACGGATTTAAAAAATATCATCAACAAAACTTATTCAAGCGACAATTCTAAAAAATCACAGGCAGAATCTGAACTTGCAAAAACGGCAATTAACACGCAAGATCAAAATGATTCAACAAATTTATATTTTTCATTAAATCCAAAGGCAAATCCAACATATCAGGTAAACGGATTTGTATACGATTTTGATGCAAGCGGAACTTTATCTCAAGCGTCTAGCGGAAATACACTTTCTGTAACTGTTAGTCAGGGCTTGGACGGAACTAAAATTGATCTTGATGGTTCAAACGAATCAAGCGTAAAGGTTTGGTTTAAAGAATATGAAAGCCGTCCTTCAACAAGTTCTGCGACTTTTACAAAACAAAGTGTTCTAAGTGAACTTTCAAATTTGGCAGCAAATGTTTTAAATGCCGAAAACGAAGAAAATAATTTTATTGAATATAAAAATGCTACAAGCGAAAATTTTGTAACTGAATTTGATTCTTGGAAATTGATTTATGATTACGCACAAAATTCTTCTGGCGGAGAATCTTCTGTTGCTTCAAAAACTTTTTCTGTAACTTTACCAACAAATTCTATAAAACTCGGAAAGTATTACATAATTGCGGTTACTGGCTGCGATCGTGACGGCGTTTCGTTCTTGCAGGATACGGTTTATGGTTTTGAAGGAAACGAAGCGGGCGTGGCTCCAACATTACAATTTACTTCTCCGTCAAATGCTTCTTTAGTAAAATCTTCGGATTTTGAATTTACTGGAACAGCGAAACTCGAAAGCGGTTCACTTTATATTGCAGAATTAAAAGCGACTCTTACGGTTACTGACCAAAGCGACAACAAGAAAATTGGAACTTATGTTCAAAATATTACAAGAAATTCATCAAATGAAAAATTTGCGCCAGCGGATTCTTCTTCTTCAACAGAAGTATTTAATTGGGAAAACGGAAATTGGACATTTAATCCTTCAAAATTGGCGGATTATAACGAAATCAAAGCGGAAGAAAATTCCGGCAAATCTTATGTTTATACGCTTGAACTTTACGGAAAATCATCTTCTGGACACAATGCAAGTCTTTCTTCTTATGTTCAAATTGACTCAACTCTTCCAGTTGTTCAAGTTAGTTCAATTACGCCAACAGTTAACGGAAGTGAATACGATTCAAGCAACAAAACTTATGTAAACGGCACAATTTCTGTAAAAGCTTCGGTTGAAGAAACAAATCTTGATAATGTTTCAATACAAATTTTTGTAAATGGAGAAGCGGTTTCTATTTTTGATGATGGAAACGGCGGCAAAACAGATACTTTAAATCTTGGAAAAATTTATTCATTTACTCAAAGTATTGATACAACAAAACTTACTGATTCAAAATCTTTGGACATAAGAATTACGGCAA
>CAZDAY010000282.1:0-2426 GCA_964503435.1 uncultured Treponema sp. | reverse complement strand
CATTCAAACTCACCGCGAGTATGAAATTCTTGAAAAACAAATTTCTGATGCACAGGAACAAGAAAATTCTATTAGAAAAGAACTTTTGCGCGAAGAAAAACGACTTACTGAACTAAATGATATTCTTGAAGAAAAGAAATCTTCTATTGATTTTAATGAAAATGAATTAAATAAAACAAAAGCTTCTCAGGAACAGGAACTTGCTGCTTATAATGCAAAACTTGAAGAATTAAAGTCTCAGGAAACCGATGTTTCTGATGGAATTGAACAGGAAATTCTTATTAAATTTCAGCGAATTATAAAACGCAATAGAAAGGGAATTGTTGCTGTAAAAGGAAATGTTTGCGACGGATGCCACATGATTTTACCAGCACAGTTTGCTAATGAAGTTCATAGGGGCGAAAAAATCTTGTTTTGTCCTTATTGTAGTAGAATTCTGTTTTATGAAGAAAGCACAGATGATTCTAACTTCTTTTCATTGGAAGATTCTGGCAATCTTCTTGGTGAAGACGATGAAGATAAACTTTTGGAAGATGAAGATTTCGACGAAGATGGCGAAAATCTTTTGGCAGATGAAAGTTTAAATTCAGATTTTGAATAAAAAATAATTTTAAGGATACATGGTCGCACAGTTAAAGTTTGATGATAAATTTAAACTGTGAGGTAAAGTCCGGGCTCCTTCGGAAAAAATGCCGGATAATAACCGGGCAGAAAGCAGTAGTTGTTATTTTTATAGCATAACCTGGTTTTCTGACAGAAAGTGCTACAGAAAATAACCGCCCGAATCTTTTGGTTTGGGTAAGGGTGAAAAGGCAGTGTAAGAGACTACCGCATTATTGGTAACAATAATGGCATAAGTAAACCTCATTTGGAGCAAAATCAGATAGCAGTTTGTTATTCCGAACTTATACTGCGGGTAGATTGCTGGATATATTTGGTAACAAATATAGTGGATAGATGGCCATACAAATTTTTGTACCAGAACCCGGCTTACCGTATCCTTTTTTTGGTGGTAAAAAATTGGTGAGGAAAAAGCACAATAGAAATATAAATAGCAATATTTCTTATAAAGAAAATAAATTCATTCCTGCACTGATTATTGTTTTAATAAGTTGCTTAATACTTTGTTTTATTTCTGTGTTGCTATACAAATTGATTGATTCAAAAATCAATAATTCTAATACGGTTCAAGCAATGTATGAAAACTGGAATCTTAATACTTATGAATCGTATCAAAAAGTATACGATATTTCTGCCGCTATTTTAGAAAAAAATACAACTCATAATGCAGCCAGAACATTTCATGGATACAGTGCTTTTATTCTTGCTGAATCAGAAAACAGTTCAGAACGTTCACAAATCCTTTTAGATGAAGCAATTTTTAATCTTCGGGTAGCACTTTTAAATGCAAAAAAACAATCATTACCTCAAATTCAATATATGCTAGGTCGGGCATATTTTTATAAAAACAAGGCATCTTCATATTATTATTACGCAGATCTTGCTATAAAATATCTTAACATGGCTGAAGAAAATTCCTATAAATCAGATGATATAGATTTACTAAAAGGTCTTTCTTATGCACAATTAAATGAAACTGAAAAAAGTATTGCATCGTTTACAGAAGCTTTAATTGTTAGGGAAAGTGATTCTTTGCTTTATGACATTGCAAAACAATATTATTTAAATGGTCAAGGCTCTACAGCAAAACAATATTTATACAGAGCAGTACAAATCAGTTCTGATGAAAATATTTTGATGAATTCTCATGTTATGCTAGGGCAAATTTATACCGATGAAAAGAAATATAAAGATGCACAAAAAGAATTTGAACTGGTTTTAGAGAATAATAAAAATTCTGCTGACGCACACTATGGGCTTGGTGTATTATATGAATTACAAGGTGATACGGCTAAGGCTAGAAGTGAATGGCGGCAGTGCATAAAAATTCAGTTTAATCATCCTGGGGCAACAAAAAAGTTGTCTCAAAAATAAATTAAACGTAATAAAATTTGACTAGAAAAAGTTTATTTGGAGGGAAACAAAATGGGGCTTTTTTCAGGTTTCGTTGCTGATCTTGGAATTGATTTAGGAACTTGTAATACATTGGTTTATGTAAGCGGACAAGGCATTGTTATTGATGAACCTTCTGTTGTTGCTGTAGAAAAGGGAACTAACAGAGTTATTGCTGTTGGTGCAGAAGCAAAACGTATGCTTTGGAAAACTCCTGAAAACATTGAAGCAATCAGACCTTTGGAAGGCGGTGTTATTTCTGATGATGATGTTACTGAAAAAATGATAAAATATTTTGTTTCAAAAATAATTCCTAAACATCATCTTTTTAAATCTATCAGAATGAAAATTGGAATTCCTTCTTGTATTGCAAAAACAGAGCGTAAGGCTGTAATGACGGCGGCGTTAAAAGC
>CAZDAY010000281.1:1231-2434 GCA_964503435.1 uncultured Treponema sp. | reverse complement strand
TAATTTATGATTCAGAATTTTATGATTTTTCTGATTCTAAATTTTCTGAATTCAACCTTTGATTTTTTAAAGAATTGATTAAGGCTGAAGTTTCTTCGTCAAGCAGATTTTTTTTAGGACTTTCACCTTTCAAAAATTTTATAAAATCTGAAAAAGGTACAGAAGTTTTTTTGCTCTGTGATTTTTGCTGATTTTGATTCGCTTTACTGCCCATAAAAAGTCCAAGCATTTCACCAAAATTTTTAGGTTTTTGCGAATTTTGAGTTTTATCAGCATAAAGGTTTAAAGCATTTATCAGCTGGACATCATTTATATCACCCAGAAGATTTACGCCATTATCAGAAACGCCCAAAACGTAAGCCTTGTCAATTAGCGTAACGATTTGCACTGATTTTCCCGGACTTAAAGTAATTGAAGCAACTTTTCTAAGAAACGGATCTTCTTCCGGTTTAACAGCAGTACTTTTTTTTATCATTTTGAAAATGAACCAAATCAAAAAAATTATAAGCGCTAAAACCAAAATCATTCTTATAAAAACCCAAACGCCACTTGAAGTTTGAATTTGATTTGAAGTCTGCTTGTTAAAATTAAGCTGAATGTCAGATTCTGAATTTTCTGAAAGATTTTCATTTGCTGAATTCAAAGTAATTTGCGATTCATCAAGTTGATTTTGCTGATTTTGTGATTCTGAAATTTGAGAATTAGAATTTAAATCCGAAGCAGTTGATTGAGAATTTTGTCCAAAGATAAAGGCATTTACAAAAATCAATGTAAAAACAAAAATACTAATACTTTTCTTAAAAAATGAGACTTTCAAAATTTTCCCCACCCTACAAAATTTTTATTTTATACCGAAGAAGCAACATGTTCGATTGCTGGCAAAATTTCAGTAACGCGAACACCAAAGTTTTCATCAATAACTACAACTTCGCCTTTTGCAATAGGTTTATGATTTACCAAAATATCAACTGGTTCTCCAGCAAGTTTGTCAAGTTCAATAATAGTTCCTTCGCCAAGTCCGAGAATATCTTTTATGGTTTTTTTAGTGCGTCCAAGTTCTACAGTCATTTCCATGTAAACGTCCATGATAAGACTGATATTTCCCTGCTCGCTTGCACTTAAGCTTTGCTGCAAATTTGGAAATTGCAATGGCTGAACGCTTGGAGGCTGTTGCTGCATTCCCATATTCATCATTCCCATATT
>CAZDAY010000281.1:0-1131 GCA_964503435.1 uncultured Treponema sp. | reverse complement strand
CATTCCCATATTCATCATTCCCATATTTTGCATTGGCATCGCATTCATTCCATTCATCATTGGCTGTTGCATTGCCATTCCATTGTTCATCATTTGTTGCTGCATTCCCATTCCGTTCATAACTGGCTGTTGCATTGTTCCCATTTCTTGCATTGGAGACACATTTTGAGCGCCCATCATTGGTTGCTGGGTAAAACCTTGTGCCTGAGATGATTTTTCTTCGCCACCCAAAGCCTTAACCATTCCTTCCGCAACCGAACCGCTTACTGCTTCCCACAATGTGAAAGTTTCGCCATTTAAAGTTACAGCATATGTAAAAAGAGCGAATTTTCCTTGAGGCATTCTAACCATGGCTTTTGGCTGATTTACGGCTTCTGGAGGCTGATTTGCAAGACCAGGCAGTTTTCCAGTGGCACTTAATTCCGTAATTTCATTTCCAGAAAACTGAGAAACTATTTCTGTAATTACAGAAAGCGACATATCATCAAGTGCTGGATTTTCTTCTTGATTTATTAGTGAAACAAGTTTAGTTGCAAATTCTGTGGACATAAGAAAAAGATGATCGCCAGTCAGACCAGCAGAATAATCTGCAAGAACAGAAATTACAACTTCTGGAAGTTTAGCCAGCAACTGGTCGCGTCCTAAATCTTCTACGGTCGGACCATCAGAACTTGCATCTTTTTGAGTCATACTTGAAAGAATGTTTGCAAGTTTATCCTTCATTGTATTTGCAAATTTTAATAATGTTGCTGTATCAATTTTTGAATTAGGAACATTTGAAAAAGAACCACTTCCACCAAGTGCTCCCATGTCAACACCAGATAACAATGCATCAATTTCTTCTTGTGAAATAGATCCTTCACTCATACTTCTTCTCCTTCTGGACTCAATTCTTCAAACTCATCAGTTTCTTTTTCTTCAATTTTATCTATAATTTGAACTGCCATTTTTTTGCCAACAACACCAGGTTGACAGTGAAATTTCTTTTTATTGCCAACACTCAAGGTTAAAGGTTCGCCAACTCTGATTGAATTTAACCGGACCACATCTCCAACCCTAAGATTTAATACATCACGAATAGGAACATTTATTGAACCAATTTCTGCAACAAGTTCCATTTCAACATCAGAA
>CAZDAY010000280.1:0-2445 GCA_964503435.1 uncultured Treponema sp. | reverse complement strand
ATTTAAATTTAATTGAAGAATTTAAGAAAATCAACAAAAAAGTAAGAATTGCACTTATTTCTGTAAGCAATCCGCAAAAAGACAATAATATTTACGAAATGAACAGGCACATTAAAGCGATTGCTGAATCAGAAAACTGCACCTTTGTAAACTTAGAAAATACTTCTTTGTGGAATCCGGAAGCGACAAAAAGTGCAGTTGAATTTGCTTACGAAACAGGATTAAAAGTTAGAAAACCGCTCAAAAATCTTGCTGAAATTTTATACAGTTATGCTTACAACAAATTGTATGAACTAAGCACAAAAGAACATCTTGCATAAACCTTGCTCTTATACGGTTGGTGAGCAAGGTCGAACTACGGTTGGTGTACTTCGATAAACTCAGTATCCTGTCGAACCACGCCCTAACAATCAAAAACACATCTTCCCGTGAACAATATCGCTAGACTTTCGCACACGGGGAATAACAGTATTGCAGCAGAGAGAATATCAAACTTAAGGAACTAAAAAGTAAACGCTAAAGAAATGCAAAACACTGCCGGCAATCGCAAAAACATAAAAAATTGTCCGCGTCCATTTATGTTTTTTTAACAAGAAAAATATTCCGCCAAAAGTATAAGACGCTCCTCCTGCAAACAACATTGCCTTGCTCAAAGAACTAAGCCTTGTGCCAAGCGGATAAAAACTAAAGATTGCTACAATCAGCCAGCCTAAAAGTAAATAAGAAAAAATCGAAAATCCGCGCATTTTAGAACCTAACGCTGCATACAAAAGAATCAAAACGCCCACAACTGCCCATACAAAAATCGCAACTGCATAACCTGAACTTCCAGGAATTTTTGTAAGAACATAAGGCGTGTAAGTTCCAGCAATCAAATAATAAATTGCACAGTGATTTATTATAGAAAAAACTTTTCTTACGTACAAAGATTGAATTGCGTGATACAAAGTTGTAAATAAATACAAAAGTATTAAAGAAGATCCAAAAATTGAAAAACTTGTAACAATTCTTGCCGTACTAAAATTTTCTGGCGTATGAAGAATTCCGCGAAGAATCAACAAAACTAGAGCCGCAATACTTAATCCCGCCCCAATTCCGCAAATTACAGAATTTACAATATCTTCTGCCAAAGAAAACTGACGTGGTTGCCTTGCATTGTAAGCCAAACGAGCATTTGCTTTTTGAATATGAAGAGCTTTTTTTTGCTCACGTTCCGCTTCTTTTGCTTTTTGACGTTCAGGATTATTTGCATATTCAAGTTTAACTTCTTTAATTTTTTCCTTTGACTGAGCCTTAATCGTTTTAATTGCAGCCTTTTTTTTCGCTTTTATAGAACGACGTGTAATTTTACCAGAAATATCGGCCATAAAATTCTCCTATTATTGAGGAAGTTCCAAAAGTCGAATTTTCGAAACAAACTCTATTTTATGTAACATTATCTACTATTTTCGCTGATTTGTAAAATGAATGTAAATATTTAGAAATTTTCAGTCGATATGTCATTGCGAGGTACGAAGCAATCTATGTTAGGTTTGTTTTGAAAAGTGGGCAGTTTCTTGAAGAAAAAACCTAGCCCGCCGTGTAAGTGCGTGCGACAGCACGTTCTCTGCAATTTTTGCAGAGAATGAAGCGAATAGCGGAACACTGGAAGGGCGGTTCTTTCAAAAAATTCGCTCCAAATCAAAAAAATCAAAATATTGAAAACTAAGATTTACTTCGATATAATCTTAAAATTATGAGTGAAACTAAAGATTTATGTCCATGTGGCAGCGGAAAAACTTATGCTGACTGCTGCGAACCTATTATTAAGGGCGAAAAAAAAGCCTTAACTGCGGAAACTTTAATGCGGGCACGTTATTCGGCTTACGTTAAACATGAAATTGATTTTATTATCAACTCTTGCGAACAAGGTGAAAAAATTGCTGAAATTGATAGAAAGGCAACTGAAGACTGGAGCAACAAAAGCACTTGGCATGGTTTAAAAATTCTTCGTACAGAAAAGGGAACTGAAAACGACGACGAAGGAATTGTTGAATTTGAAGCGACTTACACGCAAAAAGGAATTCGCGATGTTCACCACGAAATTGGCGGTTTTAAGAAAATAAATGGCGAATGGTTTTATAGCGAAGGTATGATGCGTCCTACAACTGTTGTTCGTGAAGGCAGAAAAATCGGACGTAATGAACCTTGTCCTTGCGGTTCTGGAAAAAAATACAAAAACTGTTGCGGCAAGAATTAAACTTTAAGTTCTTTGCGGAACTGGCGGTTTGCTTGAAAAACTGGCGGTTTGCTTAAGAAACTGGCGGTTTGCTTAAGAAACTGGCGGTTTGCTTGAGAAACTGGCGGTTTTATAACATAACTGGCAGTTTGCTTGAGAAACTGGCGGTTTGCAAAAAAATCAAAATCTAAAAGACAAAAATTAAAATGGCAACAAATATTTACACT
>CAZDAY010000279.1:1745-2447 GCA_964503435.1 uncultured Treponema sp. | reverse complement strand
CTGTAAAAATTCAAAAAGAAAATGAAACTGCAGAAAATGTTTTAATTGAACTAAAAACTGAAAAAAAATATACTTAGTTTATGAAATTAGAAAAACAATTTAAATCAGAAGATAACAAATTATATTTTTTAGACGGCAAAGAATTTAATGCAAAAAATAATATTGAACTTGATTGCACAGAATGTTTAAAAGATAATTCGCTTGAAAATTTAAACTTAAGTGAAAATTCAAAAATTTTGTGTATCAGCATTGCCTGGTCAAAAATCGGACTTGACGAAGAAAATTACGATGAAAGTTTTTTAGCGAAACTCCGCGACTTTTTTAAATCTCTGGAAGATAAAAAAATTTATGCATTTATTTTGCCACTCGCAGATAAAATTCCAAATTCTGAAAGTGAAAAGGAAAATTTTATTGCAAGTTTTAAACATTGTGCACGGCGCATAAAAGATTGTACAAGCATTGTTGGTTTTGCTGTTCCTGATTGTGTTAATCAGAATATTTTTATGCAGGAACTTTTAGCAAAACACAGCCATTATATTTTTTTTAGTAAAAATCAAAATCTGTTAAAAGACAAATTTATTGTTGAGTTTTAAAATTACGCTTATTTTTTATTAAAAAAATTTACAGTTTACTTATAAAATGTGCAAAATAAATCGCAAAATCAGCAAAATAAATTGTTATTTACTTCTAAAATATGTTAAT
>CAZDAY010000279.1:0-1735 GCA_964503435.1 uncultured Treponema sp. | reverse complement strand
ACAAACTTCATTTGCTAAACAAAAATTAAATGTTCTTTTTTTTAATTTATCATTCTTATTTATTTTTAGGAAATGGAGATTTTAATGAATTACGAGCAGAACAATTTAAAGGCAAAGTTTATTTTTACTTGTTTATTTAGCATCTTTTTTATTAGTGCGTGCCTTTCCATTATGATTTTTCTTCCGTCAGGTGGCGAACATTATTCTTCTGGAAATTTAGAAAATCAGGTAGAAGAAGATTTTGTTGATTATACGGAAATTTTTTTCGCAGAAGACTCCGAACTGCCAAAAGTTGAAATGGATCTTTCTCAAAAAGAAGATTCTGGACTTTCGCTTTATCGTCAACCACAAAGTCGTGCGGCAGTTGAATGGTTTTATTCAAGAATTACAAACAGTCGTGAAGTTGCTCAGGCGATTTTGACTGCGGCAGAAGAAAATAATATTCCGCTTTCACTTGCTTTTGCTTTGGCTCACACAGAAAGTAATTTTAAAACAAATGCAATGCATAAAAATTCAAATGGCAGTATTGACCGTGGACTTTTTCAGTTAAATAATAATAGTTTTCCAAATCTTACTGAAAGTGAATTTTATGATCCTAAAGTTTCGGCACGTTTTGGGCTTTCTCATTTGAAATTCTGTTTGTCGAGCGCTGGAAACGAAATTGCGGCACTTGCAATGTATAATGCTGGCACAAGTAAGGTCAGAAAAAACAATACTCCGCAAATTACATTGAATTACATTTCTAAAATTCAAAATTATAAATCTGCACTTGAAGAAAATTTTGCTGTAGAAGTTTTAGCACTTTATGATTCAAAAAATGGATATAAATTGCTTGCAAAATTTCAGTAATCAAAAAAAATAAAACTCAAAAAAATGCCATAAAAAATGCCACCGAATTTACAAATTTTATTTTACTTTGTGAATTTGGTGGCAAAAAATTTTATTTTTTATTGGTTTTGCAATTTATTTATGGTTATAAAATAAGCGATTGCTAAAGGAATTGTTGCGCAAATCCATGCGAGTGGCCCTGCTGCACAAACTCCAGCGTATCCCATTGCAAGCGGAAGTGTGTAAGCGGCAACTGTTCTTGCGACAAGTTCAAAAACTCCGCCCATAAGTGGCCAAAATCCGTGTCCAACTCCCTGAAGAGCATTTCTGTAAATGAACAAAACAAAAAGTATTGGAAAAAATATTGAACAAATATGCAAGTAAGTTCTTGCTGCCTGTAAAATTTCGTTCCAAGTATTTTCGTCCATTGTGCCTTTGTCCAAAAAGATGGCTGTCATTTGATCGCTTAAAAGCCATGCGAGTAGGGCTGCTAAAATTGAAAAACTTACGCTGATAATTGTTGCTTTTGTAACGCCTTCTTTAATTCTGCTGATTTTTCCAGCCCCAAGATTTTGTCCCGCATAGTTTGCCATTGTTATTCCCATAACGCCAGCAGCAACAGTTACTAATTGTTCTACTTTTTGAGCCGCAGTGTAAGCCGCAATTTTTGTTGGTCCAAATTTGTTAAGCGCACCTTGCAAAATTACAACTCCAATCGCTGTAATGGAAAACTGAAATCCCATGCTTAAACCAATATTTAAATGCTTTGTAAGAAATTCTCTTTTTACCTTAAAATCATTTTTGCTGATATGTAAGTTCGGATACTTTGCAATAATCCAGATTAAAGATGCAATTCCTGAAACTGCCTGAGAAATTACTGTAGCAACCGCTGCTCCCACAACTCCCC
>CAZDAY010000278.1:0-2482 GCA_964503435.1 uncultured Treponema sp. | reverse complement strand
TTCCGAAACTTGTGCAGTTGTGACGAGCCGCTGAATAAATTTCATAAAAACTGTCTTTATCGCAAAGAGCGTTGATTCTTTCAATGGCATGAAATTTGCCTTTTGAATGTTGTTTTTCTAAATTATAATTTTGTACCGACATAAAATTTTCCTTATTAAAAGAGTTTTTTTGTTTTAAGATTTAATTTTTTTTAGAACGATAAAATTTTTGTAAAACAGCGAATTTAATCTTAAACAAAATAATTTTATTCTTAGAAAAATATTATGTCAATATGACAAAAAGCGTAAAAATGTCATTTTTGTTACCGACGATTTTCTGAATAATGAAAGTTTACCGTTTGACTTTATAGAACTTGCATTGCGTGTAAAATAGAAGCATTTAAATCTAGCAGACCTTGCAATCGAATTTGTTTCGCAAATGTCGCAATGTTTTTACTCTTCATATTAAAATTACAATTTTACATTTTTTTTACATCAGATTTTTTTTGTTTTTACATTTGGCGGTTAATTTTATTGCAGATTTCAAATTTTAAAAGCGCAGAAAGGCGTGGGGAGAAAATGATGAAAATTAATCTTAGAAAAATTTCTGGAATTGCAATGATTTTTGCTACGGGAACTTTATTTTTTGGCTGCAACGGTTCAAAAAACTGGAACAAGAAAAATTCCATTAATGTAATCAGCAGGGAAGACGGGTCGGGAACTCGTGGTGCGTTTATTGAACTTTTTGGAATTGAAAAAAAAGACGCCAGCGGTAAAAAAATTGATTACACAAGCGATGAGGCTGCAATTACAAATTCTACCGCTGTTATGATGACGACGGTTTCGCAGGATAAATATGCAATCGGTTACATTTCGTTGGGCTCGCTTAACGATTCTGTTAAGGCTTTGAAAGTTGACGGTGCTGAGGCTTCGGTTTTTAATATCAAAAGTGGCGCTTACAAAATTGCACGGCCGTTTAATGTGGCTGTAAAAGAAAATATTTCTGATGTTGCGAGGGATTTTTTGGATTACATTTTGTCGGACAAGGGTCAGGCGGTGATTGAAGCGAATAAATATATTAAGGTTTTTGATGATGATTTTGATACAAATGCTTGTGCTGATGCTCTCGGAACTGTAAAAACTGACGGAGATTTTATTTCTAGCGGGGCTGGCGGAAAAATTGTTATTTCTGGTTCAAGTTCAGTTTCGCCGGTTATGGAAAAGTTGATTGAATCTTATAAGACAGAAAATCCGAATGCAAAAATTGAACTGCAAACTTCTGATTCTACAACTGGAATTACAAATGCAATTAATGGAAATTGTGATATTGGGATTGCAAGTCGTGCGCTAAAAGATTCTGAAACTGCAAAAGGCGTTAAGGAAATTACAATCGCACTGGACGGAATTGCAGTTATTGTGAACAAGGAAAATCCTCTTGAAGATATTTCAAAGCAGCAGGTTGAACAGATATTCACTGGAAGCACAGCAAAGTGGCAATCGCTTATGTAAAAAAAACACCGCTAGTCAAACATTCTCTGTTTAATTAGCGGTGCTTCAAAACAATTCAATGCAATGCAAGTTCAAATCAAATCAAAACTTAAAATTTGTATTCCAAACCAATCGCACCGTAAAGCGAACGTCTTGTGTAAGAAATCGACGGAGTTTCTCCAGAAACAGCGTAATTTTCTACCGCCAGTTCAACTGTTTTCGGATTAAAATCAGCAATAAAAAGTCCTTTAGCAACAATGCCCAAATTCTGACCCAAATAGAATTTTACATTCGCACCGCCAGCAAAACCTGTTCTGTAATTATCATCAGAATAACTTGCCTTAGCCTGAGCAAAAAGACTAGACATATCGCCAGAAGCCAAATCAAAAGAAAAATTCAAACCAGCACCCAATCCCACAACAAGCGGACCAATACTAAAATTATCCCAAAGCATTACCGGAATATCCAAAATCCAGGTGTCATAATCGCTGACATTTCCTTCGCTAAGTCCGTTAATTGAAGTAGAACCCTTTGTAAGATTCGCCTCAACCTGAACACCTAAACCTCCAAAAACAGACAAATTGCCATACAAACCAAAACCGTAATTTAAATTTGTATCAAGTCTTACATTTTTTACTTCGCTGGCAATTTTGGTAGTAGCAGTGTTTTCCGCAATATCAGTTCCCAAAAAGCCAGTTCCGCCCACACTCAAAGTCAAAGCAAAAGACGAAGCAAGCAAATTTGTCATAATCACAGCCAAAGTAATAATTTTTTTCATATTTTACCTCACTATTTTTAGAAAAATAAAATTTTCTAAGTTCAAATATATTTTAACCAAAAATTTCAAAAAAAATAGATAATTTTCTGAATTTAAGAAAATTCTTAAGCGATAGGAAGTTGGGCACAATCCGACTAAAATTTTTTTGCCTCCCAAAATCTCTGTGTAAAAACAAAATATCCACAAATCGTGGGTGGCACCATGACAATGTTTTAGCATAGAAAATGACACAATCTT
>CAZDAY010000277.1:0-2493 GCA_964503435.1 uncultured Treponema sp. | reverse complement strand
TACAAGGGCGAGTTCAGAAAATGCGCAGAAAATGACTTCAGTTCAAAATGCACTCAGCGAAAATGGAATTTCAAAAAATAATATTTCAACTTCTGGATATTCTGTTTATCAGGAAAAAAATTATCAAAACGGAAGAACAATTCTTGGACTTTACAATGTTACAAACAAAATTAAAGTTGTGTTAAATGATGTTTCAAAAGTTGGTGAAATTATTGATTTAGCAATAAAATCTGGCGCAAACGAACTTGATTCTGTAAATTATTCAGTTTCAAACACAAATTCTGCATTAAAACAAGCGAGAATTCTTGCGGTAAAACAGGCGGAAGAAAAGGCGAACACAATCGCAACTTCAAGCGGAAATATTTTAGGTCAGGTTTTAAAAATTTCTGAAAGCACTTCAAATTTTTCAGATTATGAAAACAGCAGCGTTGGAGCACTAAAAACTTATTCGGATTCTGCAACAACTCCAATTTCAAGCGGAAAATCAACAGTTCAAGTAAAAGTAAATGCAACTTACGAACTAAAATAAAACCTTGCCATGCTGAACTCGTTTCAGCATCTGTTTTTTTTACAATTCTTACATTACAGATTCTGAAAGCTTGTTCGGAATGACATAATTTTCTGTAAAAGTAGAGAGTCGAAATTAAGATTCAAAATACTAATTGAAGTAAATTATTAAAAGGACTATATTTATTTAATGCAAATTTGACTTTTATGATTTGCAATTTATTTTCTTACTTAGAGGAACAAAATGTTAGATTATAGGTTTATTAAAGAAAATCTTGAAGCAGTAAAACAGAACATCAAAAATAGAAATATGACGGCGGATGCAGATCTTGTTGTAAAACTTTTTGATGAAAAAACAGCATTAACAACAGAACTTCAATCTTTACAGCAAAAACGCAATGCAAACGCAGCAGCAATGAAGCAAAAACTTGAACCAGAGATGCGTGCAAAATATATCGAAGAAGGCAAACAAATAAAAGAAGATATTGCTGATGCAGAAAAAAAACTTGAAGAAACAGAAAATCAACTTGATATTGAAGGAAGAAAAATTCCAAATATGTGTCATCCGGAAACTCCAATCGGAAAACTTGACACAGAAAATCTTGAAGTAAAAAAAGTTGGTACGCCACGAAAATTTGATTTTAAACCAAAAGATCATGTTCAGCTTGGAGAAGAACTTGATTTAATTGATTTTGAGCGTGGAACTAAGGTTTCTGGACCAAAATTTTATTATTTAAAAAACGAAGCGGTTTTTCTTGAACAGGCTTTAATTATGTATGCATTAAATATTTTAAGAAAACACGGATTTACAAGTTTTATTACGCCAGATATTGCGAAAGAAGACGTTTTGAAAGGCATTGGTTTTAATCCTCGCGGAAACGAAAGCAATGTTTATTCTATTGAAGATGAAGGAACCTGTTTAGTTGCAACTGCGGAAATTACGCTTGGCGGTTATCATTCAAATGAAATTCTTGACAAAAAAGCACTTCCTTTGTTCTACTGCGGACTCTCTCACTGCTTTAGAAGAGAAGCTGGCGGTGCTGGACAATTCAGCAAGGGACTTTATCGTGTTCATCAATTTGATAAGGTTGAAATGTTTGTTTATTGTTTGCCAGAAGATTCTGATAAAATCCACGAACAACTCCGCCTTATTGAAGAAGAAATTTTTACTGGATTAGGAATTCCTTTTCATGTTGTTGATACTTGTACTGGAGATTTAGGTGCTCCTGCCTACAGAAAATGGGATTTGGAAGCATGGATGCCAGGAAGAGCAAATGAAGAACATCCTGACGGTGATTATGGTGAAGTTACATCAACATCAAACTGCACAGATTATCAAGCACGCCGGTTAAATGTAAAATATCACGATGATGACGGAAAAAATAAATATGTTCACATGCTTAACGGAACTGCAATCGCTGTAGGAAGAGCAATGCTTGCAATTTTTGAAAACTATCAAAATGAAGACGGAAGCATTACAATTCCTTCTGTTCTTGTGCCATATTGCGGATTTGATAAAATTGGTCCAAAAACTAACTTAAAATCAGCAATTTATTTGTCATCTAAAAAGTAAGTTAAACAGTTTAATCAAAAAATCAAAATAAATTTCACGGAGACAATAATGAAACAAACAAATTATGCAAAATCAATTTTTTTACTTTTACTGTTTGTTTCGTTAATTGTCTTTGTTGCTGTTTTAAAACTTACCGCCTCTGTTGTTCTTCCGCTGACAGTCTCAATTCTTCTTGCCTTTGTTTTTTATCCGTTTATAAAAAATCTTAACAAAAAAGCGCATTTGCCATGGCTTATAGGAATTTTAATTGTTGTAATTCTTGCGATTGCTACATTTTATTTGATTGGAAACATTCTTGTTGCAAGTATTTCTGCAATTATAAACACTTTTCCTAAATACGAAGAAAGATTTTCAAACCTTTACAAAATTTTTATAAATACCAGCTTGATTTATTAAAACCGACCCTGAAAAGA
>CAZDAY010000276.1:0-2502 GCA_964503435.1 uncultured Treponema sp. | reverse complement strand
TAAATAAATAAATAATAAAAAATACACGGAAGCGAGGTTCTGACTTGAAAAACAATTTGCACAAACGAAGTTCGGAAGTTTTTAAAGTTAGTGTTCTCGCTGAAAGTCATTTTTTACTCTTTCTATTTTTTATAAAAATCCACTTTTCCAATGCCAAACTGGACTTGATAAACTTGCACTAAACGGCTGTTCTCTTTCAAAATCTGGAAGCCAGCTTGTATCATCACTTAATTCCTGGTAAAAAAGATAATCAAAATCGTAGGCTTCAATAATGTCTTGAATGTCGGAATCTTCCTGCTTATTTACAAGTCTGTTTTGAAAACTTTCCAAACTTTTTTTTCGCCATTCCATTTCGCTGGAATTGCATTTAAACGGAATCGGCGTGTACTGCGACATAAGTGAAATGCAGGCTTTTTTATCGGCGTGTTTTTTCAGCCAGTCCAAAGCTAAAACTGTATCTTCAAATCTTCCGGGCAAAAATAAATGACGGATTATTACGCCAGAAATTATTTTTTCACGAATTTCATCATTTTTTTTAATTTTTATGATTTTTAAAGGAAAATTTTTTATCATCCAGGAAATCGAATTTTTTGCAACTTCTGGATAATTCTGAGCACAAAAAAGTTTTTTGCTCATTTGAGGATTTACGGTTTTAAAATCAGGAAGCCAAATGTCAACAAGGTCTTTTAAAAGTTCCAGATTTTCCACATTTTCATAAGCGCTGCTGTTCCATGCAACAGGAATTTTGAGCCCGGAATTTTTCGCTGATTTTAAAAATTTTGCAATTATCGGAATATGATGACTTCCGGTTACAAGATTTATGTTTTCTGCTCCAAGTGATTGCAGTTTTAAACATATTTCAATGAAATCTTTTTCGCTAAGATTTGCGCCCATTCCCTGCTGGCTGATTTGATAATTCTGACAAAATGAACATCGAAGCGTACAGCCGGTAAAAAAAATAGTTCCGCTTCCGCCAAAAACAGTTATAAGCGGTTCTTCGCCAAAATGCAGACAGGCACTTGCAGCACGCAAACTTGAAGTTTCGCCACAAAAACCTTTTTTTAAGTTTCGGTTAACATGGCATTTTCGGGCACATTGTTCGCAATTAAAATATTTTGAATCTAAAAAATCTTTTGTAAAAAACATAAAATCCTCGGTGGGAGCTGAAATTTTCGCTTAGCACAGCGAACTGACGGTTAACAAAAAAATCCTCTGTTAGCCTCTCATCATCAGCAAAAATGCAAAACATAAAATCAAAAACTCAAACCGCCTGATGTGCCACAAACATCATCATCAAATCATTCAAAAAATCTAAATCCAAATCTTCCGCTTCCAAATTAGTAAGTGTGCAAAGTTCCTTCCAGTCTTCTGCCGTAAGCGACGAAGTTCCCGAATCATCATTATCTAAAACCGCCTGAATTGCCCCCAAAACATCCAAAGCCTTATCGTCAGGCATCTTATCAAAATCCGAAGCATTCTGAACATAAGTGCTAAACCAATAATCCGCAAAAGACTGTGCCAGCGAAGAAGAATTATTGCTAGAAACAAACAAATCCTTAATTTTAGAGCAGATTTTTTCACCGTCATAAACGCCAGTTGCCGCCCGTTCATGTTTTTTTAGCCGCTCAATGTCCGAAAACAATTTTTGAATCTTATCCATAAAATAATTATATAAAATTTCCAGCAAAGTGTCATTTTTTGCAATTACAATTTTACTTTCGTCGATTTTTTTTATTTGGAGCACATTTTTTTATCCGGCGTAAATTTTTATGTACTAAATATTCGCGAAAAACAAAACCAGCTTTGCGCGACTACGCTTTCGCTTCGGTGCTTCGCACTTGCCTTTCAGCAATCGCTCCAATCTGGGCTAGGCTTTATTAAGAAAATTTTCTGATGAACAAAAGATGGCGACAAGGAAATACGGGATGTTTCTTTTGTGCTAAGTGTCAATCATAAAATATGCTACAAAATAAAAAAATAACAAAATTTTCCTTTTTAAATTTGACTTATATTTCTAAGAGGCTTATAATTTAGTCATAATATAACCCCCTTGGGAGGCCAAAATTGGCAAAAGTAGAACTTAAGGGTATTGGCAAAATTTATGATGGCGGCGTTCGTGCTGTTCAAAATGCTAATATCACTATTGAGGATCGCGATTTTTGTGTATTCGTAGGTCCTTCTGGTTGCGGAAAGTCAACGACTCTTCGCATGATTGCAGGTTTGGAAGACATTTCTGAAGGTGAATTGCTCATCGACGGAGAACTTATGAACGATGTTCCACCAAAAGACAGGAACATTGCCATGGTATTCCAAAATTATGCGCTTTATCCACACATGACTGTTTATGATAACATGGCGTTTGGTCTTAAGATTCGTAAAATGGATAAGGCTGAAATTAAACGACGTGTTGAGGAAGCGGCTACTTCTTTAGGTCTTACTCCTTATTTGGACCGTAAACCAAAGGCACTTTCTGGTGGTCAGAGACAGCGTGTTGCTGTAGGA
>CAZDAY010000275.1:0-2516 GCA_964503435.1 uncultured Treponema sp. | reverse complement strand
ATTAATTATGATATAAAACTTTCGGGGGGTGTCTTAGTTTCGACGGTTGTGATTAAGATACTAACTGCATGTGGGAGTGAAGGTTCCCTAAACTGACAAAAAAATAACTGCAATTTTCGCAAGAAAAGAAGAAGAAGTTGAAGAAACTTCTTCTGCAGAAGTTTTGTTAGCTGCTTAAACAGTGCAAAACCGGAACTCAAAAGATGCTGTTCCTAATTTTTTGATGTTCTGTTGAAAACAGGAACTTGCTGTATGTAGTTTTTCACATGCATACAGGACTCTTTGTGAAAATACGGAGTAGACGCTTGTTATGCTGCTACCTGCTCCCGACAAATACCTCGCATAACTAAACATGTAGATGTTTCTATTTTACACATTCGGACGCGGGTGCGACTCCCGCCATCTCCAATCATTTTTAAGCGATATTACTTATATGCAATATCGCTTTTTTATTTTAAACATTCATCAAAGTTGAATAGAATCTTGTTCAGTAATTTGCCTAAGAACCTTACAAGGAATACCAACTGCAATAGAATTATCTGGAATATCGCGTGTTACTACACTTCCCGCCCCAATAACGCAACCATTCCCAATTTTAACGCCACCACAAATCGTCACATTTCCAGCAATCCAGCAATTATCACCAATTTCAACGGGCTTTGCATATTCTTGATCCCCAAGACTTCCATCAGATTTTACAAATTGATTTCTTTCTTGAAATCTAAGAGGATGCAATGGAGTTAAAATACTGACATTTGGTCCAAAAAATACATTTTTTCCAATCGTCACAGGCGCACAATCCAAACAAGTAAAATTAAAATTTGCATAAGAATTTTCGCCGATTTTTGTAAAGCAGCCATAATCAAACTGAATTGGACCTTGAAGATAAACTCCATCTTCTGCATTTGGAATAAGTTCTTTCAATAAATTTTGCCGATTTTCGTCAGTTTCAGAAAGTAAATTGTATTTTCTGCAAATATCATGTGCTTTTATTCGTAATTCTAGCAAATCTTTTGAAGAAGAATCATACAATTTTCCACTCAGCATTTTCTCTTTTTCTGTCATATTAGTCATAAGCCCTCTGATTTTTTATGATGATTTTTAATCTAACATAACGTAAAAACTTTTAAAATCGGTGCTAACAGAAAATCTTATGTAAAACCGCAAATTTTCTGTCTAAAGCAAATTATCAGTTTTTTTTCAAAATCATCAGCGTTAAGTCGTCATTTATCTTTTTATTGCGGACTTTATTTATATCAGCAATAATTTTTTCAGCCTGCTCTTCTGCAGAAAAATTTATATATCTTTTTAAACTTTCAATAACCCGATTACTGCCAAACTCTTCATTTTTTCCATTCAGACAATCCGTAAGTCCATCTGTATACAAATACAACTGGTCGCCACTTTCCATTTCAAAATATTGCGAAATATAAAATGTGGGGAAATCTGAAATTCCAATAGCACCAACAGAATTTTTATCCTTTCTTAAAAATTCAAATGTATTCGATTTTTTTCTATAAATAATCGGTTCTGGTTGCCCGGCGTTTACAAGTTCAAGACGATTATCCGTAATTTTTATAAGAATTCCTGTAAGATAATTTTGAACCTCGCCCTTTTTTTCAATAATCTGTTTGTTGATTTTATCAACTGTTTCCCAAAGTTCTTCTTTTCCGTTCGCATCAATATTATCATAAAACTGCTGCTCAATGGTATTTTTTGCAAGCATCGTCAAAAGTCCAGAAGAAATTCCGTGTCCTGAAATATCAAAAAGTCCCAGTCCGTCAAGTTTTTTGTTGTTGTCAAAAACACAATATAAGTCGCCAGTAACGCCAATCATCGGAACATTTTTTGTACCAACTGACCACATTTTATAATCCTGAGGCTTTTTTGAAAGAAAGGCTTTTTGAATAAGTGCCGCATTTTTTATTTCTTCAGAAAGAATATTTTTTTGATTTGCAAGATCCTTTTCAGTTTTTTCGATGTTGTAGCGCAAAAATCCACCAAACGCAATTTCCATTGTAAAAATAATCGGAAGTCTTATTCTAAACGCCAAACCAATGTCATAGACATATTGATAAATTGGAGTCCACAGCGAAATGTAAAGTAAAAGTAAAAGAATTCCATTAAGAAAATAATAATTGAAAGTATCAAAAATGTAGATTGAAAAAAAAGGAACTAATGTAATCCAAACAAGACCAAATCCGTCAGAACCGCCATTTTTTATGTAAAAAACTTCAGCAAAAATCACAAAAATTTTTATAAAAAAAGAAAAAACTTTAAGTTTTCTGAATTTTACAGTATAAATTGTAACGAATAAAAAGATAATGCAATAAGAAAAACAAAAAAACATTTGATCCGGACTTCCATTTTTTAAGCAAATAAATCCCATCACAAGTCCAAGCAAAGTCATCATGGCAGAAATAAAAATTGCCAAATAACACTTTCGATCTTGCTTTTTTTCCAAATCCAAATCTTCTTGTTTCACTATCATATTAAAATTTTATATATCCTAAAAG
>CAZDAY010000274.1:0-2522 GCA_964503435.1 uncultured Treponema sp. | reverse complement strand
GAACAAAAAATTCAGCGCATCCTTTTATTACGCATTTTACTTTTTCTCTTGGTTTACGAGCGGAAGGCTTGCAAAGTTTGCGGTTGAATTGATTTTGTTTGTATAAAATCAGTTTTATCAAAAAATTACAGACCTTCCAAAAGCAAAAAAAGCTTAAGGGAGGTCTTTTTTTTTACGGAGGTTTTAAATGATTATTGTTCTTAAAAAAAGTGCTAACAAAAATCAAGTTGAAAATTTGGTTTCGAGCATTAAAGAAAAAGGTTTGGGCGTTCACATTGTAGATGGAGTTGAACAAACAGTTTTAGGTCTTTTAGGCGACACTTCAAAACTTGACACCGAAGATTTTATGGAAAATGAAATTGTTGAACATTGCGAACGCGTTTCTGCTCCGTATAAAATGGCAAGTCGTTCTTTTCATCCAGAAGATACAGAGATTGTTGTGGGTGCAAATCAAAGTGGCGTTGTTCCCTGCACAATAGGCGATAAAAAAACAGTAGTTTTAATTGCTGGTCCATGTTCAGTAGAAAATGAAGAACAAATTTTATCAAGTGCTCGTGCTGTAAAAAAAGCTGGCGCTAGAATTTTGCGGGGCGGAGCATACAAGCCTAGAACTTCGCCTTACAGTTTTCAGGGACTTGGAAAAGAAGGAATCAAACTTTTAGAAAAAGCAAAAAAAGAAACTGGGCTTCCAATTTGTACAGAATTGATGAGTGCTTCAGAATTAGAATATTTTGAAAATGTTGATATGATTCAAGTTGGCGCAAGAAATTTTCAGAATTTTGATTTACTTAAGGAACTTGGAAAATGCAAAAAGCCTGTTCTGTTAAAGCGCGGACTTTCCGGAACCATTCAGGAACTTTTGATGAGTGCCGAATACATAATGGCGAGTGGAAATGAAAACGTAATTCTTTGCGAACGGGGTATTCGAATTTTTGATAATTACACAAGAAATTGTCTTGATTTAAGTGCGGTTCCATATCTTCACAAAGTTACGCATTTACCAGTTGTGATTGATCCAAGTCACGCTTGCGGAGTCAGATGGATGGTTCCTGTTCTTTCGCAAGGAGCGGTTGCTGTTGGTGCTGACGGTTTGGAAATCGAAGTTCACTGCAATCCAGAAAAAGCTTTAAGCGATGCAAGTCAGCAACTTACGCCAGGTCAATTTGAAGAACTTGCAAAAAAACTTGACAAGTACGCAGCCGTTGAAGGAAAATCAATTTAAATTTTGCTTTATAAAAGTAATATAAAAAAATGCACTCCCAGCGAGAACACTTCCTTAAAAAACGGCTTACGCACTTCGTTTGTGCAGATTATTTTTTAAGGAAGAACTAACTTACCTAAAGGTAACTGCTTCCGTGCATTTTTTTATATTTCAATATTAAACCTAATATTTAAATTTTGAAGTAAAATTTCACTAAAAGGAAAAAATGAAAAATTTAAAAGATTTAACTTATGGAATTGTTGGTTTGGGGATTATGGGCGGTTCCTTTGCAAAATCTATTCGCGAAAGAATTTTAAGTCAGAGCAATTCCTCTGGAAAAATTTACGCTTGCAATAGAAGCACGGCGTGTTTAAATCAAGCACTTAACGAAGGCGTTGTTGACAAAATTTTTACATCCTCTGAAGTTTCAAAAATGCTTCCTGAATGTGATTTTGTGTTTATCTGCCTTTATCCTCATGCAACATTAAATTTTCTGCATGAACACAAAGAAGAATTTAAAACAAATTCAATCGTAACTGATATCAGCGGGGTAAAAGGAATTTTTGAAAGAGAACTGCCAAAAATTTTAAGACGCGATGTTGATTTTATAATCGGGCACCCGATGGCTGGCGGTGAACGGGAGGGGTATGCTGCTTCAAGTGCAAAATTTTTTATAAATCATAATTACATTTTGATTCCACAGAAATTCAACAAATCAGAAAATTTAAATCTAATGAAAAATTTAATTTCTGAAATGGGATTTACGCGGATTACTCAAACAACTTGCGATATTCACGATTATAAAATTGGTTTTACATCTCAACTTTGCCACGTAATTGCATGTGCTCTTGTGGAAAGTGCAAAAGATGAACAAATAACTGCTTTTGGTGGCGGAAGTTTTGAAGATTTAACCAGAATTGCTATGATAAACGCATCTCTTTGGACAGAACTTTTTATTTCAAACAAGGACAAACTTGTGGAGCATATAGAAAATTTTGAAAAGATGATGGAAAAATTTAAAGTCGCAATTCAAACTGAAGATTCTAAAACCTTAAATGAACTTTTAACTGACACGCGTGAAAAAAGGCTTAGAATGGGAACAGTTCAAGTTCCTCTGCAAAACTCAAAATAAAATTCTGTCATTCTGCACTCTGCTTGTCGGTAGACAGTTTGTTTAAGAATCTGTAAATAAAAAAAATTGAATTTTCTTTAATTCCTTAATACAATAAACTGTTTGTAAATGATAAAAATTGAGTCTTGTTTTTTTTTATCTATAAAAATACACGGAAGCCGTTTTTCAATTAAGTGTTCTCGCTGGAAG
>CAZDAY010000273.1:0-2534 GCA_964503435.1 uncultured Treponema sp. | reverse complement strand
ACTGAAACAAGCTGTCTGCCAACATTCAGAGTTCATCATGACGGAATTCTTTCAAAAACTGCCAAACTTTCAATGTGTCCAGTTTGCGGATAAAAATCAAGCAGATATAATTTTTTAAGATTATATCCGTTTTTTATAAGAAATTTTGCGTCGCGAGCATGAGTTGCAATGTCGCAGCTTAAACTTATGATTTTTGGAATTCCTGATTTACACAGCCACTGACAGACTGATTTTTCCATTCCGCTTCGTGGAGGATCAATTATAACAGCGTCAAAATTTCCGTTTTGTTTTATGTAATTTTCTGCATGATATTTTGTCCAGACTTCACCGCTTAAACCAAAACTTTCGTGCTTTATGCCAGCGAGATTTTGTTCTGCGTAAACTAAGGCTGAACGATTGTGCTCAACAAGACATATCTTTTCAAATTTATCCGCAAGAAATTTAGAAAAAGTGCCGCAGCCTGCATACATATCAAGAAGATTTTTGCAGTTTTTTCCATCAACTTCATCAAGAATTAGCGGTATTGTTTTTTCTAAAACTTCAAGGTTTGATTGAAAAAATCCCTGCACATCAAAAATTATTTTTTTACCACAAAGTTCAAGTTCGCAGGTATTTTGAGAATTTCCTGTGGAACCAGAATACATTGGCTTAATTTGCTTTTGTTTTTTGAGTTTTCGTCCGTTTGGCGTAAATCTTTGCTGATTTTTCTGATTCTGGTGATTTTGGCGCGCTTTCCGTTCCTGCTGAAAATTTTTTCGTTTTTCTAATTCAGCGTCACTTACTTGAGCAATCACAATTTTATCAAAATCTTCTGGAATAGAAGTAATTTTTTTGCTGGCAAAAATTTGTATGCGCCCCTTTGGACGATTTTCAAATGGAACTTCACTTAAAAAATGATTTATTTCATCGCAGGCGCAAGGGCAGTTTTCTATGGGAATTATATTATTTGTTGATTTTTCCATTAAACCGCCATCATGAAACTGAAAACGGCTTCTGTAAAATTTTGGCTCGGCATGAATTACATCAATTTCTTCTGTGTTTAAATTTATTTCTTCACGAAAAAAAGCATCCTGCAAAATCGATTTTTTTAATTCAAGCTGATAATCATAAGAAATATGTTGCATATTGCAACCGCCGCATTTTGTATATAAAGGGCAAAACGATTCAACTCGATAAGGCGAAGGTTTTAAAATATTTACAATTTTTGCTTGAGAATAATCTTTAAAATCTTTTGTAATTTCAACTTCTAATTTTTCATTTGGAATTGCATAAGGTATAAAAACTGTTTTTCCATCAATTTTTGCAATACAATTTCCTCCAAAAACCATTTTATCTGCTATAATTTCATAAGTTGACATTCTTTTAAAATATCAAAAATTTTGAAAAAATACTACTGACGCGAGCAACTTGCGTAATGATGACACGTGGATGGCAGGTGAACTGGCGGTTTGCTTAAAAATTTAAATATTTTTCTGCAGGTTTTAAACGAAATATCAGGAGGAAAAATGAAATACGAATCAGAAAAAATTACAATGTCGGACAATAATATTGTTGTTGTCCATCATTGGCTTCCAGGAGGAAACATAAAAGCTGTTGTTCTTTTAAGCCACGGAATGGTTGAACACGCAACTCGTTATGAATATTTGGCACAGTTTCTTACGGAAAGGGGATATGCCTTGTATGCAGAAGATCATCGAGGGCACGGAGAAACTGGAACCTTGGCGCAGGAAAACGGAATAGGGCAGCTTTGCTATCTTGCTGATAATGACGGATTTTTCAGAGTTGTTGATGACATTCACGAAGAAGCACTTATGCTGAAAAATCGATATCCGGGAAAAAAATTATTTCTTTTAGGACACAGTTTTGGTTCTTTTGTAAGTCAATTTTTATAGAAAAATATGGCGATTGTTTGGACGGAGTTATAATTTGCGGTTCAGCTGGTCCTCGTTTGCCACTAACTCACACAGCAAAATTTATTGCACTTTTAAATAAAACCTTTTGCGGAAAAAAGCACACAAGTAAATTTATTGATAAACTTGCATTTGGTTCTTATAACGATAAGATTCAAGATAAATTTTCAAATTATGCCTGGTTAAGCCGCGATAAAGATAATGTTGAAAAATATGTAAATGATCCTTTGTGCGGAATGGTTTGTACTTCTCAGTTTTACTATGATATGTTTACAGGACTTTGCTGGATTCACACAAAAAAGCATATGGCGCAAATTCCAGTAAATCTGCCGGTATTTTTTATTGCTGGAGCAGCGGATCCAGTAGGTGATTACGGAAAAAGCGTTCAAAATATTTACAATGTTTATGTGAAAAACGGAATAAAAGATGTTCAAATAAAACTTTATGAAGGTGCGCGACATGAACTCTTTAATGAAATAAATAAGGATGAAGTAATTAACGATGTGATTTCTTGGCTGGACGAACATTGAGTATTTGAGAGGTGAGGGCAGTTTCTTTGTGGACTGGCGCCGCGCTACATTCCTGCGCTTCGCTCCGGAACGCCTCCGGCGCGGCTACAATCCC
>CAZDAY010000272.1:0-2540 GCA_964503435.1 uncultured Treponema sp. | reverse complement strand
ATATAAAACAAAAAATCAAATTTGAGTCAGAGTACTTCTCCTTCCTGTTGGCAGGCAGCTTGATAAGGTAATCTATAAAATTGTAAACTTGCACAAATTATCGAAGCATAGTTTAACAGGCAAAACTCCTGCCGCTTACAGAAAAGAAAGTTCGTTTATCAGCACAAATCTGGAATAATTTTTTGGAGAAAAATATGTTCAGCGACACACATTTTCATTTTTCGTATTCACTTGAAAATCAAAACTTTGAAACTGCTAAAAATATCCTTTGTCAAATGGCAGAGCGAAATGTTTATTTTGGAATGGACATCGGAACAAAAGCAGATGATTTACCTTTAAGATTTGAAAATTTTTGTAAAGTTTTGAATTTATTTGATGAAAAAAACGCTGATGAAAAAAAAATCAAAACTAAAGTTGAAAATTTTTTTTATTTTAGTGCAGGAATTTGGCCGGATTTGGATTCAATAAAAAATCGATTTGAAAAAATTAAAATCTTAGAAAAAAATATTTCTGATTTTAAAAATATGAAAAATCCGTTTGCAAAAAAAATAGTTGCAGTTGGAGAAGGCGGACTTGATCATCATTGGAACAAAGTTGATTTTGCAGAAACTGGCGACATCTTAGACAAAAAAAATTTGATTCACGAAGAAAAAGAACTTTTTGAAATGCAGTTGGAACTTGCAAAAAAATTAGATTTGCCTTTTGTGATTCATTCACGAGATGCAGCAGAAGAAACTTTGGATTCCATAAAAAATATTTCTTACGACTTTGGAATTTTGCATTGCTGTTCTTATTCTTTATCTGAAGTTAAAAAATTTTTAGAGCGTGGCTGGTACATCAGTTTTAGCGGCAGCGTGACTTACGCAAAAAAAAATAAACTTGACGAAATGAATTCTCTGCTCGCTTACATTCCAGAAGACAGAATTTTGCTTGAAACAGATTCGCCTTATCTTGCGCCAGTTCCAATGCGCGGCAAACAAAATAATCCGAATTTTGTTGAATATACTTACAATTTTGTTGCAAAGGCTCGAAATATTTGTGTTGAAAAACTCTGCGAAATTGTTGATAAAAATTGCAAAGAATTGTTTTCGCTTTAGATTTTTTTTATTTATGGCACATTTTTTGCTAACGCAAAAAACCGGGCTTTTGCGTTATAAAATTTGCTGCGCAAATTTTTCCGTTCAGAACACAACCTTCGGTTGTATTCCGAACCGCTAACGCGGCTACAATCCCTTGCGCTTTGTTAACAGTAAATTTTTTGCACAGAAGACTTACGCCCAATAGTAGCGGCGTGCGAATGCACATTGCGAAACGGCGGTGCTCGTGTCGATTTTATGTAAGCGTTTTCAAAATCACTTGTAAATAAAATACTTGAATGATATAGTGAAAATATTAAGTTTTTATTGTGTATGCAACGAAGTTTCAAAAAAATGCAAAAAGGAGCAAAAAATGAAATCTTTAACAGCAACAAATTATGACCCGAAAGAACTAATTTCTGAGTTTGTAAAAATTTACGGCGGTTCTGCAAGCGACATTCAAATTTATTCTTCACCGGCGCGAATCAATATTATTGGCGAGCACATTGATTATAATGGTGGCAAGGTTTTTCCGGCGGCAATCAACAAATATCTTTATGTTGCAATTCGTAAGCGAAATGACAGCAAAATTGTTTATAATGACGTGCGTTTTCCGGGAACTTTTGAATTTGATATTAACGAAAATTTTGTTTTTGATAAGAAAAATGATTATGCAAATTATTTAAATGGAATTTTGAGTCAGCTTAAGGCAAAAAATTATAAGTTTCCCTGCGGATTTGAAATTCTTATGGTTTCAAATATTCCGGCTGGAGGGGGTATAAGTTCTTCTTCGGCGCTTGAATGTGGATTTGCTTATGCTGTGAGCGAAACTTTTGGTTTTAACATTAACCGGATTGAAATTGCGAAACTTGGTCAAATGAGCGAACACGAATTTATGAACGTAAATTGTGGAATTATGGATCAGTTTATTATTGCAAATGCAAAGAAAAATTCTGCTATTCTTTTGGATTGCAACACGCTTGAATATGAATACGCTCCTCTTGAACTTGGCGATTATCGTTTTGTTGTTATGAATACAAATAAGGTTCGCCGGCTCGCTGATTCAAAATATAATGAAAGGCGCAGTCAGTGTGAAACTGCACTTAAAATTTTGCAGGATGCCGGGGTTAAAGTTGATGCGCTTTGTTCGCTTAGTCCTGAAAAATGGGAAGAAGTTAAAGGTTTTATAAAAGACGAAACGATTTTAAAGCGGGCAAAACATTGTGTTTACGAAAACAAAAGAGTTCTTGATGCTGTTAGTGCGCTTAATTCTGGTGATTTAGTAAAACTTGGTCAACTTTTAAATGAGTCGCATGAATCTTTGAAAAATGATTATGAAGTTACTGGAATTGAACTTGATACTCTGGCTGAAACTTCTCAAAAACAGAAAGGTTGTCTTGGTGCTCGTATGACTGGTGCTGGATTTGGCGGATGTGCGATTGCTCTTGTTCACAAAGATAATAT
>CAZDAY010000271.1:0-2540 GCA_964503435.1 uncultured Treponema sp. | reverse complement strand
TTTAATAGTTTTGACGTAAAACTGCCAGTTCTTTGACTAAACCCGCACGTTAACAAAAGATTTACTGTTAAGTAGAAAAACCGCACGTTAACAGAAGATTTACTGTTAAGTAGAAAAACCGCACGTTAACAAAAGATTGCTGGTTAAGTATGAAAATCGATAGTTCGCAAAAAAAAAAAAACACCAGTCCATAGCGAAATCTGCAAAATCAAAAAAAGTCTTTTAAAATTTGCGGAATTTGTGTAGAATTTACTTTGAAATGATAAATAAAATTTACGAAATAAAACTTAAAATTCACGAAGAATCTGATTTGTACAGTACTTTTGATCCTGAAAAAGAAATTTTATCTGATGAAGTGAGTTCTTATCTTAAAAAGAAATTTTCTGAAAATACTTTTCCGTTTGAAAAAATCGAGCTAAAAATTATCAGCGAAATGCCCTTGAATCAAGAAAGATGCAAAAAAAACATACGAGCTTATGTTGAAAATGAATTGAATCTTCTTTCACGCCAGAAAAAACGCAGCATTGTAAAGCAAATCTGGCTTTTTGCACTTGGAATAATTTTTATTGCGCTGTGGCTTTTTTTTGAAAGGATTACTGAAAGCGTTCTTGCAACTGTGGTTTGTATTGTCGGTTGGTTTGCGGTTTGGGAAGCGGCAAACATTTGGCTTGTTGAATCACCAGAAATGCGTATTGAAAAATTAAGACTGCAAAAAATGCAGAAAACTGAAATAAAATTTGAAATTTTAGAAAATCATTCACAAAATGTTTCTGAAAATCTTACAGAAAATGTTTTGTAAAATAGAAAAATTTAAAAATTTCTGCTACAATTTTTAGAAAATAAAGTTTTGGAGGATTTTATGGCAAGAATTGCTTTTTATGATACACGCTCTTACGACAAGGATTCATTTTTAATCGAAAACGAAAAACATGGTTTTGAAATTGAATATTACGAGTTTAAACTTAACGAAAAAACAGCTTTTACTGCAAAAGGTTTTGATGCAATTTGTGTTTTTGTAAATGATGTTGTAAATGCTGAAGTTCTTGAAAGTCTTAAAGATTGTGGTGTTAAACTTGTTTTGCTGCGTTGCGCTGGTTTTAATAATGTTGATTTGGATTCTGCTGAAAAAAACGGAATAAAAGTTGCTCGTGTTCCAGCGTATTCACCTCATGCGGTTGCAGAACATGCTGTGGCTCTTTTAATGTCGCTCACTCGTCATATTCCTCAAGCGTATATTAGAACAAAAACCGCAAATTTTAATCTTGAAGGATTAACTGGTCGCGATTTAAATGGACTTACAGCCGGAATTTTCGGAACTGGAAAAATTGGTCGCGTTATGGCAGAAATTTTGAAAGGTTTTGGAATGAAAATTATCTGCTACGATCCTTTTCGAAATCAAGAATGGGCTGAAAAAAATAAATTTACCTACGTTGATGTTGAAACGATTTTTAAAACAAGCGATGTTTTAACATTTCACTGTCCGCTTACAGAACAAACTCGCCACATTGTGAATCACGATACAACAAAAATGATGAAAAGAGATGCCGTTATTATAAACACGGGACGCGGCGCTTTAATTGATACAAAGGCTTTGGTTCACGCATTAAAGCACAAATATATTGGCGGTGCGGCTTTGGACGTTTACGAAGAAGAAAGTCAGTTTTTCTTTCAAGACTGGTCGGCAGAAGTTTTAACCGATGATGTTCTTGCGCGTCTTTTAACTTTTCCGAACGTTATTATTACAGGACATCAGGCATTTTTGACAAAAACTGCTTTGACAAATATTGCTCAGGTAACGCTGGATAATTTTAGGGATTTTATTGAAGGCAAGGAACTTGTAAACGAAGTAAAAAAATAAATTGCTGATTTTGGGCTTGACCGTAAATTTTATGGAATTTTGGGTTTTAGGGCGCTAGCCCTAGGCGAATGGGGTGCGACACAACGAAGTGTGGCGCAGGGGAAAGGCTTTTCCCCTCAAGTTCAAATTTCAAACTGGAGGATAAAAATGTGGTTTTTATTTGCGCTCGGCTCGGCAATTTTTGCGGCTCTTACTTCAATTTTGGCTAAGGTCGGAATTGAAAACGTAAATTCTAATCTCGCAACGGCAATCCGCACATTTGTGGTTCTTATAATGGCATGGGGCATGGTTTTTATAACGAATTCTCAGGGCGGAATTTTAAACATTGGTAAAAAAAGCTGGCTTTTCTTAATACTTTCAGGGCTTGCAACTGGCGCGTCATGGCTTTGCTATTACAAGGCTTTACAGATTGGGCAGGTTTCAAAAGTTGTGCCGGTTGACAAAATGAGCACGGTTTTTACTTTAATTTTAGCACTTATCTTTTTTCACGAAAGTTTCAGCATAAAAACTGCGGTCGGAATGATTTTAATAACGGCTGGCACGATTTTTATGGTTTTATAATTGTGTTTTTGTGCTTGTCTTGTAATTTTTTTTATATTTATCTTGAGCACATATTTTTGCTCCGTGAGGGGGCGATTGTTGAGCCTAGTCAACTTAGAGCAGAAAAGCGAGTTGTTAGCAA
>CAZDAY010000270.1:0-2581 GCA_964503435.1 uncultured Treponema sp. | reverse complement strand
CCAAGGGGTAAAATATCTTATCAAAATGAAAGACAAAAAGTCAACAAAGATGATTGTTTTTTTTAAATTTGTTAAATATAATTTATTGTATGGAAAGAGCAAAGACAAAATCAAAGTTCGCTAAAATTATTTTTTTTCTGATATTTGTTTCAATGCAAATTTTTGCACAGGATATAAATTACGAAGACATTGCCGCTAATGCAACAACACAAGAAATCCAAAGACTTTTTTATAATAATTCTTCATTAAAAAAGCAGACTTTTGGTGAAAATAAAGAAACATTTTTAATGCTCGCGTTAAAAAACAATCGTTCCAAGGATGTAATTTCTGCATGTATTCTGGCAGGTTCAAATGTTAAAGCTAAAACAAAAGACAAAAAAACGCCAATTATGATTGCCTCCCAATACAATACTTATACAGAAGTTCTGGATACTCTTATAAAATCCGGAACAAAAGTTGGTTCAGAAACAAAAAAAAGAGTTCAGGCTAAAGATTCTTATCAAAAAACTGCCTTTGATTATGCAAAACTAAATAAAAATCCGGAAATTTATGATTTACTTTTAAAATATGCAAATGATCCTGCGGAAGATGAAAAAGCAAAACTTGCCGCAAAAAATGCAAAGAAAAACAAATCAACTAAAAATCCGCAATCATCGCAAACAGTAAAAGAAGAAATTCCTGAAGCAACTTTGCAAAATGAAAGTTTACCAAACAATCCGCAGGAAAATTTAAATGAAATTCCAGAAAATTCTGCTGAAATTCAAAAAAATCAAATTCCTGAGCAGCAAAATCAGAATCTTATGCAGGAAGAAAATTTGCCACGGGTTTCTTCCAATAATACAAGTCCAGTTTATCCTGCAGAAAGTAATTTAAATCAAAGTCAAAATTCTCAAAATCAAAATTTATCACAAAATTCTGAAAATCTGCCAGATTTTACAAATTTAAGTACCAGTTCAAACACAAATTCAGAAAATTCAAATCAAAGCACAAATCTTGAAGAAATTGCGAAACTCGAAGCAGAAAAAAATGCAAGAGAACAGGAATTAAAACTGAATACGCAAAAAGCGCAAATTAAACAGTACACACAAACTTTTCTTTACGATTATGCAGAAGAACCTGAAGAAGAGCCAGAAATTACTCAAAAATCGTATAAAATTGAAAATCCAAATCTTGCAGACTCAAATGGAGTTACGCTTCTTATGAAAGCGGCAAAGGCTGGAAACGATTGGGACATAAAAAATCTTATAAATTCTGGTGCTGATGTTCAAATGCGCGACAAAGATGGATGGACGGCTCTTATGTATGCGGTTCGATATCAAAATTCACTTGAAATTTTAAATATTTTAATTCAAAACGGTGCCTATGTTCGCGTTAGAAATAAATATAATGCAACTCCGCTTCTTCTTGCAGCCGATTACACTCAAAATCCGCAAATTCTGGAACTTCTTTTAGCAAATCGCTCTGTAAATGAAGAGGAAGTTTTTAAATCATTTATTTTTGCAATAACTGGAACTGTTGGCGAAGAACATATAAAAATGGCAAAAGTTCAGCTTTATCTCGACAAAGAAATCCAAATAAACCGAATTTGGAAGGGAAAAACGCCTTTAATGTATGCAGCGGAATATGGTTCATCAACAAGTGTAATTCAGCAACTTCTGGATAACGGAGCAAAACCTGGAATTAAAGATGCAGAAGGAAAAACTGCTTTTGATTACGCTAAAACAAATTCAAGGCTAAAACACGACAATACTTATTGGGCTTTAAATAGTTCAGCAAAATGATTATGTAAAATCAGCAAATTTTTCTGTTAAATTTACGAAGTATTTTATTTAACAAAATCGAAAGGTAAAAAAATGCGAATTACTGGTGGAAAATTAAAAGGCAGAATTACTGAAACTCCTTATGGAAAAATGGCAATCAGACCTGCAATGGATCGCATGAGAGAATCCTTATTTGATATTTTGGATTCACAGCTTAAAGAAAAATCTTTTCTGGATTTATTCAGCGGTTCTGGAACAATAGCACTTGAAGCCGTAAGTCATGGCGCAACAAATGTTTCTCTTTGCGAAATGGATCGTTCAAAAGCAAAGGTTATATTTAAAAATGTTTCTATGGCAGAAGAATTTGGAGTTAGAATTAAATGTCATTTTATGGCGGTGGAACTTTACTTAAAAAGATGTAAGGAAAAATTTGATTTTGTTTTTTTTGATCCGCCCTTTCCATATAAATTTCGTCTTGAACTTTTGCAAATTCTTGAATCAAGAAAAATTTTAAATCCTGGCGGTACAGTTTTAATTCATTATCCGGCAGAAGATCCACTTCCAGAAAAAATCGGAAGTTTAGAACTTGCTGATAAACGTATTTATGGAAGATCTGTTGTAAATTTTTACAAATATGCACAAATAAATGCAGAAAATGAAACTGTGTGTGCAAAAACTTAATCTGATGCAGATGATTTTTCTTGTGGCAAACATTTTTTTTAACACTTGAACTAGCGCTAAGTTTCTTGCAGCAAAATTGCAGATGCCAGTGATTAAATGACAAAACTTATAATGGCGTTTCTTAAATATAACATTAAATT
>CAZDAY010000269.1:0-2587 GCA_964503435.1 uncultured Treponema sp. | reverse complement strand
CTTCGATTTTGTCTAATGTTCTTTTAATAGCACAAAATAATACTTTGACTATAAAAGTAACCGATATGAAAGTAAATTTTGAAACAAAAATTCCTGTTCAAATTGAAGAGGAAGGTTCAACAATAATTTACTGTGATAAATTTATGGGAATTTTAAATTCACTTCCTGATGGAGAAATAGAATTTAAACAAACTTCAAATGGAGAAGAAAATTCAATCTCTGTTGTAATAAAACCAATTTCTAAAAACATAGAATTTGTTATGCAAAGTATGACAAAAGAAAAGTATCCGGAAATTTTTTCTGCAGAAGATACTTCTTACTTTGAAGTTTCATCTAAAGAAATAAAGAGTATGATTTCTCAAACATCTTTTGCTGTAAGTGAAGATGAAACTCGTTATTACTTGAATGGCGTACTTTTTGAAAAGAAAGATAATAAATTAAATATGGTTGCAACTGATGGCAGAAGATTAAGTTTTGCATCTAAAGAAATTCTTGATGGAGTAAATGATTTTTCTTCTGTAATTGTTCATCCAAAAGTTTTAAATATTATTTTGAAACACGCTCCTGAAGAAGGAAACATTTTTATTGCAATTTATGAAAAAATGATTTTCTTTAAATTTGGAAATTATAAATTTGGTTCTGTTCTTATTGACGGAAAATTTCCTGAATATTCTAGAGTTATTCCTGAAAGTCAAAAAAATTTATTTATTGTTCAAAAAAATGAATTGGTTGATGCTTTAAGACGTGTTGTTCTTATGGTTGACAAAAAAGCCGGTCGTTTATTTTTTACAATTTCAGACGGAGTTTTAAAAGTTTCTTCATCACAATCAAATCTTGGAAGTGCAGAAGAAGAAATTCCTTGTGAATATGCTGGCGAAAAATATGTAATCGCAATGAATAATAGATATTTGGAGGAACCATTAAAATCTGTTGAATCAGAGAAAGTTGCTTTTGAATTTACAGATCCTTCAAAATTAAAAGCTATAACAATGCGACCTGAACCTGCATCAGATTATTTTCATATAATTATGCCAATGCAGCCAGAGTAAATAAAATAAGTGCCGTTTCTTTCTATAAGTCCTATAAATTTCAGAAATCTCTCAAATAAAACTATTGATGTTTCTGCTAAAGAAGTGTTTTTTGTGGGAAAAAATGGACAGGGAAAAAGTAATCTTTTAGAAACCTTATATTATTCTGCTTACGGTTCATCTTTTAGAACTCATTCTGATGTAGAAATTGTTAAAAAAGGAGAAGTTTCTTTTAGTTTACATTCAATTTTTAGAGAAGAAAATGGAATAACTCATACAACAAGTGTTTATTTTGACAAAAATTTAAAAAAAATAGAAAAAGATGGAAAGATTTTAAAAGACAGAAAAGAACTTATAAATACAATGCCTTGTGTTCTTTATAATCATGATGATCTTGATTTTGTAATTGGTGCACCAGAAAGACGACGATTTTTTATAGATCAGTCTTTGACAATGTATGATATTTTTTATGTTGATATTTTACGAAGATATAAAAGAATTTTGAAAAATAGAAATTTATCGCTTAAAGAAAAAAAATTTGATCTTTTGGATTCTTTTGATATTCAGTTAGTAAAAAACGGAATCGAAATTCAGCAAAAAAGAAAAAATGCTATTTTTAAATTTAATCAGATTTTTGGAAATTTATATGAACAAATAACCGGAATTGACGGTCTTACAATAAAATATAATCCTTCCTGGAAAAATGAAGATTTTAATGTTCCTGATTTTGATGAAGCAATGAAAATTGTTATAAATCATAGGGAAGTTGAAAAATTAATGGGAACAACAATGACTGGTCCACATCGCGACAGAATTTCTTTTATAAGAAATGGTCAGCCTTTTGTTCCCACAGCATCAACTGGTCAAAGAAGACTTTTAGCTTTAATTTTAAGAACTTCACAGGCGGTTTTTTATAATCAAATTACAAACAGAAAACCTATTATTCTTATGGATGATGTTTTGCTTGAACTTGATCCAGAAAAACGAAAGAAAGTTACAGAATTATTGCCGGAATATGAACAGCTTTTTTGTACTTTTCTTGAAGGTGAACCTTATAATAATTATATTACTGGAGAAACAAAAATTTATTTATTAAATAAAGGAGAATGGGAACTAATTTCAAATTAGTTATAAAAAATGTCAGAAATTTACGATATAAGAAATCTTGTAAATCAAACTCTTAGCGGAATAAATCTAGCGGATTCAAATAAAGCATATTCTGTTTTAGATGGTTGGAAAAAAGTTCTTCTGAGAATTAAATCTAACAAAAATCCCTATGAAGGA
Source organism: uncultured Treponema sp. (assembly GCA_964503435.1). GTDB lineage: Bacteria > Spirochaetota > Spirochaetia > Treponematales > Treponemataceae > Treponema_D. The sequence continues at coordinate 275 of CAZDAY010000269.1, read as the reverse complement.
CAAAATTTAGCAGAACACAGCAAGGTTGTTGATTTAAAAAATGGAATTCTGATTATTGAAGTTGAACATCCTGGCTGGATGGAACTTTTGCAACTTCACAAAAAATTTATTTTAAAAGGTCTTAATTTAGATATGCCAAGTTTAAAAATAAAAAATCTTGGATTTAAATTAAAACAAAAAAATGATGATTTTTTTAATAATAAATTTTCTGATGAAGAAACAATTTCTAAATTTCAAAAGAAAATTGAAGATGAAGAAAAACTTATAAATTCAAG
>CAZDAY010000268.1:1241-2590 GCA_964503435.1 uncultured Treponema sp. | reverse complement strand
CGGAATCCTTTATTCAGATAAAAAAGTTTTTCTTGGCGCTGGAATGGTAATTGACCCAGAAGCACTTTTTAATGAACTTAAAATGCTCGAAGATAACGGAATTAAATGGGAAGGCAGGGTTTTTATTTCTGACAGAGCACAACTTATTTTGCCAAAATATCGACAAATGGATAAAGAACGCGACGCTGCACGCAAAAGACCAATCGGCACAACTGGACGCGGAATTGGAATCGCTTATTCAGAAAAGGCTCATCGCGATGGACTTAGACTTGCTGATTTGGACTGGAAAGAAAAAATGTCTGAATTTGACGGCGAAGATTTGGAATATTTGAATAAGTACAAGGATAAACTGCTTTCAATGCGCGTTGATTTGACTAAGGTTATGTGGGAAGTCAGAAAAGAAAATGTTTTGTTTGAAGGCGCTCAAGGTGCTATGCTCGACATTGACTCTGGAACTTATCCTTACGTTTCTTCAGGGACTTCTTGTGCAGCAGGTGCGGCTACAGGCTGTGGGGTTGGTCCTCATGATTTGGATAAAATTTTGGGCGTTTTTAAGGCTTATGAAACCAGAGTTGGAAACGGTCCTATGCCAAGTGAATTTAATGAAGGTGATGAAGCAGAAAGTGAACTTTGCCGTTATGTTCGTGATACTGGCAGAGAATATGGAGTTACAACAGGAAGAGCCAGAAGATGCGGTTATCTTGATTTGGTTGCATTACGTTATGCTTGTCGTGTAAACAGCCTTGATGGTTTAGTTCTTACTCATCTTGATATTTATGATGCAATGGAGCAAATTGAAGCCTGTGTTGCTTACGACATAAACGGAAAAATTGTAACAGATTTCCCTGCAAATATTGATGAACTTAACTCAGCAAAACCAATTCTTAAGAAATTTGACGGCTGGAAAACTCCGCTTAAAGAAATCAAAAAATATGAAAACCTACCGGAAAATGCGCGTGCTTACATAGAATTTATTGAAGATTTTTGTGCAACTCCGGTTAGCATTGTTTCTGTGGGTTATGAAAGAGATGAAACCTTTATCCGCCAAAATCCATGGAAATAAAAATTAAAACTTTTAATAAGTAATTTTTTTGATGTCGGTCAGTTTTTTTTGCTTGACCGGCATTTTTTTTTCGCCGAGCAAGTTCTACTTCCTAAAAAAAACTTCAGCCCGCTAAAAAAACTGTTGCTTTACTAAAAAAAACGTCCACTTTTGCAAGAACGACAGAGGATGTAGCCCCGATTGTAGCACCGCCAACGGCGTTGCGAAGTGACGGTGGTTTCTGTTGCTGAGCGAAGTCGAAGTAGCGAAACCACCAAAACGAAGCAATGGAGTGAAAACGGAAGTG
>CAZDAY010000268.1:0-1141 GCA_964503435.1 uncultured Treponema sp. | reverse complement strand
GAAAACCGCCAATCAATCACAAAACGAATTTGTCAATAAAATCTCCAACGCCGCCATGATTATTGTCAAGTTCAGTTACAAAATCAGCAATTTCCTTAATGTAAGGCAAACCGTTAATCATCGAAACGCCATAACCGCACAAGCGAATCATACTTTCATCATTCATACTGTCGCCAAACGCAAGACAATTTTTAATATCAAGCCCAATATGCGATGCCAGCCAGACAATCGCCTCGCCCTTGCCGCAATCCGGAGGTAAAATTTCCAAAAAAAACGGTTTACTCGTAAAAATAACAGCCTTATTGCCAAGTGCATTTTTAAGCCGCTCCTGAAGCACAAGTACTTTTTCTGGTTCTCCGGGAATCAGCATTTTAGGCGAACCGTTTGCAAGAAAGTTTTTATAATCCTTAACAACCACGCCGTTTAAATGGCACAAATCCACATCCAGCCGCGTCCACTTAGTTTCCTTAGCATAAAAAATCGTGTTGCCAGCGTAAATTTCCGTATTCAAACCCAATTTTTCCGCTTCGTCATCACAAAAACGCAAAACATCAGTCGGAACAATTTTTTTGTAAATTTGAGTTCTCGAATGTAAGTCAAAAATCGAACAACCGTTAATTGCAATCAAAAATTTTCCAGCCTCAGTTCCAGCAATGTTCAGTTTCCGCACAAAAGGTAAAATTCCATCTTCCGCCCGTCCTGAACACAAAACTACATAAATTCCAGCCGCCGCACATTTTTGCAAAGCCATAATCGTATTTTCACAAATTTCCCGCTCATCATTCAAAAGCGTGTCGTCCAAATCCAGCGCAATCAGTTTAACGTCAAGTTTTCCATTAGGTCTTTTTTCCATAAGTGAATTATACAAATTAAAAAATTGCGTGTCAGTATGAAAATTTGTTTTAATTTGGAGCAGATTTTTCTGTTTCGCCGTTTATGCTTTTTGTGCTAAGTTCCTGACCCAAACAAAACCCGCTTTCCAAGGCTCCGCTTTCGCTTCGTTATTTTTTGTCAACAAAAAACAATGGCTAACGCCACCTTTCCAATCGGGGCTAGGTTTTACTGTCGCTCTTTATAAACCGCCGTTTTTTTGCAGAAAATTCTCATAAGCGCCAGTTCCACAAATAAAGCGACACTATAT
>CAZDAY010000267.1:0-2615 GCA_964503435.1 uncultured Treponema sp. | reverse complement strand
CATCTACAAAAATCCCAAAAATTGGAAAAATAAAAAAGATTAGTAAAAGAATTATTAAAATTGAAAAAGCCAAAATTTCTTTTGCACCGGAAATTCTTTTTAAAACAAAAAAATTTCCCTGATTCAAACCTTTCACATTTGATGATTTTTTTTCAAGCAGTTCATGCAAAATCGTTAAAATGCACAAAATTGAAGTTTCCAAAAAAGCCAAAGTAAATGCCGTTTTAAAATCAAGACTTGCCCTCGCCGCTTTATAAATTTCAACTTCGAGCGTTGAATTCCCAATTCCGCCAAAAAGCAAAACCAAAATAAAACTTAAAAAACAATAAATAAATACAATTAACGCAGAAGATGCGATTGACGGTAAAAGCTGATAAATTGTGATTGTTCTAAAAATTCTTGATTCACTTGCGCCAAGCAACCTGGCACTTTCTGCATTTTGTTCTGGAAGGAGGTGCCAAACTTCGCTTACATTTTTCATTATGAGCGGAAAATTGTAAAATCCCTGCGCTAAAACTAAACCTAAAAATGAATACAAAATTTTTACTGGCGGATTTTTGAGTTTAAAAACAAACATCAAAATATGATTTAGCGTGCCATTTAAACCCAAAAAACTAACGTAAGCCAAAGCAATTATTAAACTTGGAAGACAAAACGGCACAACCGAAAGTGAAAGTAAAAATTTTCTGCCAAAGAATTTTCGTCTTCCGCAAAAAAATGCAGCTAAAATTCCTATAAGAACTGCCACAAATGTAGAACACGCTGCCTGTAAAAAAGTAAAACCAGCAACGTGTAAAATACGTGCAAAATTCAAATTTTCTTCCTAAAGTTTTAAAACTTAATTTTCAAGAATCTTCATTATTTCGCCAAGATATTTTTCTGTTAAAGCAGGAGAAGCACTTACTGTTTTTGACGGAATTGGAGCGGCAATTTTATAACTTTCTGGAAGTTCAACATTTTTATTTGCCGGATTCATCCACTGCGTTAACGGAAGAATTTTTTGTGCTTCATCGCTGATTAAAAAATCCATAAATTTTTGTGCGCCTTTTTTATTAGGAGCATTTTTTAAGATTCCAGCGCCTTCAACTTGAATAGAATGTCCTTCATCAAAAATCGCTGCAACATAACGCTCGGTGTTATCGTATTCAACGTGGCTTGCCGGACTTGTTGTATAACTAATTACCAGAGGAGCTTCGCCTTGCTTAAAAAGTCCATAACCAGAACTCCAGCCCGGAGCCATTGTAAGAATGTTTGGTTTTAATGCTTTCCAGTAATCAAGAACTTTGTCGCCATAAATTGCAACTGTCCAGGCAAGAAATCCAAGTCCCGGAGTTGATGTTCTAGGATCCATCAAAATAATTTTTTTTGCATAAACTGGTTTTAGTAAATCGTCCAAACTTTTTGGGCAAGGAACATCAGACAAAGTGTCGTAAATAAAAGCAAAATGGCTGTAATCGTAAGGAGTTAAATACCAATCATCACCAAGCTGCGCTTTTACATTTTCTGGAATTACACTTGCCGCATTTTTTGGTTCGTACTCGCAAAGGATTTTTTCATCAACTGCCCTTTGAGCAATATTATTATCAAGCCCCAAAACAACATCTGCCTGCGTTTTATCTTTTTCAAGAAGCGCCTTACTTAAAACTTGAACAGCATCACCACAATCAACAAAAACAAGATCCAAGCCCGTTTCTGATTCAAAAATTTTTTCAAGTTCAGGGCCAGGTCCCCATTCGCTAAGAAAACTGTCATAAGTGTAAACAACAAGTTCTTTTGAACGTAAATTTGAAGATTTCTTTGAACAACTTGTTAAAAATGTTAAAGAAATAATTAAAATTGTAAAAAATTTAAAAAACGAAGATTTAGACATTTCTTCCTCCGCCGGCATTATCCGGATCAGGTTGGAATCCCATGCAGGATTCTATGGGTTTAATCTCAGCCACATTCGTAGCACCCCAGATGTCGTTTAAAATATCACAAAGAAAAACTCTATGCAATTATTTTTGAGGCAGCCTTTTTAAATAAGAAAGGCCGTTTTCCTTTAGCCATTTGTCGCAAAACTTGTAATCAGGAAAATATTTGTCAATTTCAGCATAAAATTCTTTGGAATGATTCATATAGCGTCTGTGGCAAAGTTCATGAATTACAACGCTGTCCAAAATTTCCTGAGGCATTAAAACAAGTAAGCAATTAAAATTCAAATTTCCTTTTGAAGAACAACTTCCCCATCTTGTGTTCTGACATCTAATTATGATTTTTTTGTAATCAATTCCAGAAATTTTTGCATAATATTCAACACGCTGCGGAATAATTTTTTTTGCCTTTTTTTTCAGCAAGTTTAGTTCTTCAAAAGATAGAATTCCATCTTTTTGTGCTTTTTGATTTTGATTTTGAATTTTATCAAGATTTTTTAAAATCCAATTGCGTTTTGATTTTAGAAATTCTTTTACGTAAGTTTCACTTGAATTTTTTGGCACACGAACTAAAATTTTACAATCATTTGTAATTTGAACTGACAAAGTTCTGCGGTTTGCTTTTATTATTTGATATTCAATTTCCATCTTCTAAAAAATCATCTTGAGAATTTTCTGCATTTAAAGTTTTATTCACTAAAT
>CAZDAY010000266.1:0-2626 GCA_964503435.1 uncultured Treponema sp. | reverse complement strand
TATTTGTTATGTAATCCGCTTAAAATTTTAATAAATGAAAAAATTTCAAATAATTTCAAAACAATATTTTTATGTTCTCCATTTTCATTTCAAAATTCTGATTATTCCAATAAATAGTCAAGTTTATAACAAAACGTTTTGACAAAATTATGTCATTCCAGTGCGTTAGTTGAGTCTCTCGAAATTCAAACTAACTATAAAAATAACAATTTAGATTAGTAAAAATCAAGGAGGCTTTCTAAAATTTACAATTTAAATTAAACCACAGAAAATGCAAAACAAATCAACAAAAATTTTTAATTTACAGGAAAATTTATGGCTGAAAAAATCAATGAATCTTATTCTGAAAATGTAAAGAATTTTTCTCTTTTAACCGCCGAAGAAGAAAAATATCTTGGAAATCTTGCTTTTAATGGCGACAAAAATGCTCAGAAAAAGCTTGTCGAAGCAAATTTGCGTTATGTAATGAAAATTGCACATAAATTTGAAGGGCACGGAATGGCTTACGAAGATTTGGTTCAAGAAGGAAATATTGGTTTACTTCACGCAGCACAAAAATTTAATCCTTCAAAAAATGTAAGATTTTTAACTTACGCAAATTACTGGATTGTTCAAGAAATAGACAGAGCGCTTTGCACAAAAGGCAAGGCAATCCGACTTCCTATGAACAAAATGGAAGAATTCAAAAAAGATAAATGGAATACAGTTAGCCTTGATTCAAAAATCAACAAAAATGAAGATAAAACTCTTGAAGATTTTCTTGAAGACAAAAAATCCAATTCTCCGGAAGAAAATTTCTTCAATTATTATATCGCAGAAATTCTTAATAAATTAGTAAAAGAACTTTCCCCGCTTGAAGAAGATGTTATTAAATTACGTTATGGACTTTGTGAAAATGCTCCTGCAAGCTTAGAAAAAATTGGAAACAAATATCATTACTCAAAAGAAAGAGTCCGTCAGTTTGAAGTTAAAATTTTAAAAAATTTAAGAAAAAAACTTTATGATTTGGGTTATGAAGAACTTGCAAGTTAAAAAAATCTAAAAAAAATATTAAAATAATCTTAAATTTTTCAGTTTCTTTTGCTTTTTAAAATATCAGTGATAAAATATAAAATAATGTTAAATTTTAACCTAAAAAATAAATTTAGAATTTTTGAAGTTTATATTCTTTCTCTAGCAATGCTTCTTCTTCTGTTTATCCAAACATTTTTTCAGATAAAAGAAAGAAAACTTACTGCAAGCAGGACGTCTTATATTTTATTAGATCAAGTTTTAAAAATTTTGGGTGAAAACAAACAAAAAAAAGACATTTTTATTGAAGACTTGAAAGATGCTTACATTTTAAAAGCAAAAACTGCCGCTTATATGATAGACAAAAATCAGAATATCACAAAGAATTTTTCTGAATTAAACAAAATTGCAAAATTACTTTCTGTTGATGAAATAAATATTTTTAACAAAGAAGGAACAATTTTTTCAGGGACAGTCCCGTCTTATTTTGGTGTAAATATGAATGACGGTCCGCAAATTGAATTTTTTAAACCAATGCTTAAAAACAAAAGTTTGGAGCTTTGTCAAAACCTAACGCCTAACACAGCAGAAGGCAAAGATATGATTTACGCAATGGTTTGGTCAGAAAGCAAAGAATATCTTATTCAAATTGGAATAGGAGCTTTAAATTTAAACAAAGAATTAAATCGAAATCAACTTAATGAACTAATAAATGCCCTGCCAATGTACGAAGGAATTGATATTTTTGTTGCAAATAGATATACAGGAAACATTTTAGCTTCAACAAATTCTTTTTTTATAACATCAAACCTTTATTCGCTTGGAATTGAACTACCAAAAGGCGATTTGCCTCAAGAAAAAAATTTTAACAGTAAAATTATAGACAAAAAAGCGTATTTTACTTTAAAAAAATGGAACGATTATTGCATTGGCGTTATACAATATTACTCACTAATAAATAAAGGTCTTTTAGTAACCTTATTCTATTCTTTGGCGTATTTGCTTTTAGCGACAACTGTAATTTTAATAATTTTTAAAAGATTAAGCAGTTCACTTGAATCAGAGAAAAAACTTTTAAAAATTTCTAACACTGACGAACTTACACATCTTTATAACAGAAGACTTTACGAAAAAGATATTGATGTTTACAAATATAAATATCCAGAAGATGATTTTATTTATATTTCAGTTGATATAAACGAACTTAAAAAAGTAAATGACACACTTGGTCATCTTGCAGGTGATGAACTTATAATCGGAACAGCAAACTGTTTGCGCGACGGACTTTCTCATTACGGAAAAATTTACAGAACTGGTGGCGATGAATTTATTGCAATTCTTCACACAAACAAAAATATTAAAGATATTATAAAACGTCTTAAAGATTTAGTTGATTGCTGGCATGGAAAATTTGTAGATTCACTTTCAATTTCCATTGGATATGCATTAAAAACTGAATTTAAAGAACCTGACATTTTATCAATTTCTAAACTTGCAGATAAAAGAATGTACGATGCAAAAACTGATTATTACAAAAAGAACGGAATTGACCGCAGAAAAAACTAAAACTTAACAAAATCAATTAAAAAATCAAAAAAATAGGTTTTATAATAGC
>CAZDAY010000265.1:0-2628 GCA_964503435.1 uncultured Treponema sp. | reverse complement strand
GATATTGACGCTTAAAATTTTATTATTCTCTGAAAATTTAAAATAAAAATAGGAAAATTTATGGCATACGTAAAAAATTTGTTTAATAAAAATTTTATTGAATATGCAAGTTATGTTATTCGTGACAGAGCAATTCCCGACCTTGAAGACGGACTTAAACCAGTTCAGCGAAGAATAATGCATACTTTGTTTAAAATTGATGATGGCCGATTTCATAAGGTTGCCGGTGTTGTTGGTGAATGTATGAAATATCATCCACACGGAGATGCTTCGATTGGCGGTGCCTTAGTTGTGCTTGCAAATAAAGGAATTTTTATAGAAAAGCAGGGAAACTTTGGCAACATGTACACTGGCGATGCTGCTTCGGCTCCTCGTTATATTGAATGTCGAGTTCATCCTCTGGCGAAAGAATTTTTGTACAATCCAAATATTACAAATTATGTTCCAAGTTATGACGGCAGAAATGAAGAACCTGTAGTTTTCCGTGCAAAAATTCCAGTTGCGCTGATTATTGGTGCTGAAGGAATTGCCGTTGGTATGAGCACAAAAATTTTGCCTTATAACATAAAAGAAGTTCTCGAAGCAGAAATCAAATATTTAAACGGCGAATCTTTTGAAATTTTCCCTGATGTTCCAACCGGCGGACTTATTGACGTAAGCAATTACAACGATGGAAACGGAAAAATAATCACTCGTGCAAAATTTGATATGAGCGACGAAAAGAAAATTATTATTACAGAACTTCCAGTTGACACAAATTCCGCCCAGCTTTTAGACTCAATCGAAAACGCTTATAAACTTGGAAAAATAAAAATCAGTTCTATTGATGATTTTACAACCGACCACTGCCACATTGAAATAAAACTTCCGCGTGGAGTTTATGCAAAGGATATTGAAAAATCACTTTACGCTTACACTGACTGCGAAAAATCAATTTCCTGCCAAATGCTTGTAATCAAAGACAATATGCCGGTTGCAATGTCAGCAACTGAAATTATAAAATATTATGCAAAAAATCTTGTTCAAATCATAAAAGATGAACTTGAATTTGAAAGAGCAAAACTGACCGAAGAACTACACGCAAGAACTTTGGAACGCATTTTTATTGAAGAGCGAATTTACAAAAAAATAGAATTGATGAAAACTGCGGAAACTGTTAATAAGGCAGTAAAAGATGGATTTATTCCGTTTAAAGCGGAACTTGTGCGGGATGTAACTGACGAAGATGTTGAAACTTTGCTAAAAATTCCAATTCGTCGCATTTCACTTTTTGACATAAACAAAAACAAAGATCAGGTTTCTGCAATAAATGCACGCTTAAAAGAAATCAACAAAAGACTAAAAAATTTAACTCCTTGCGCCATTGAATATTTGGGCGATATGCTTAAAAAATTTAAAAGCGAAGAACTTGTGCGTCATACACAAATTGCAAAATTTGGAGCAGTTGATGTTAAAAAAGTTGCAAAACGAGACATTTCTTTGCGTTATGATGATGAAAAAGGTTATCTTGGAATTTCAATCAGCAGCGGACACGAAGTTTTAAAAGTTACAAATTTCGACAGAATATTTATTGTGCGAAAAATTGGAATGTGGACGGTTTGCGATGTTCCAGACAAACTTTTTGTTGACCAGGGAATGTATTACGTAAATTATGCAGACAAAGGAATTATTAACAATATTCTGTTTACAATCATTTATAGGGATCCAAAAACAAAATATTGCTACATAAAACGTTGTAGAATTTCTGGCTGGATAATGAATCGTGATTATAATTTTGCACCAGACGGAATGGAAGTTTTGCACGTTGACACAAGAGCAAAATTTAAGTTTACTTTGCAATATGTTCAAAAACCACGCTCAAAGCCAAGCGAAGAATTTAGTGCCGGCTCTTATGAAGAAAAAGGCTTAAAAGCGGCGGGCGTAAGACTTGCATCAAAAGAAGTTGTTTCACTTAGCGTTGAAGCAAAATCAGAATTAACACAAGGTGAGTTATTTTAATGAATTTTCCAAAATTAAAGCACCCAGAATACAAAAAAATGTACGAAGTTTTAAAAGACAATCTTTCTCCGTATTATTCAAAAGGAATTTTATCAGTTCTGGTTATAAATTTTTTCAAATACATTTTGGTTTTGTTTGGGCTTTATCCGATTTTTAAAGCAAGTTTGTCGCAAACTGTTTCTAGCCAAACTTATTTGTTTAGTTTAATTTTTTCAGCGATTTTGGTTTTCTTAGCAAGAATTATTTGTGAAATTTTAAATTTTGGCTTGGTGATTTATTTTTCAAATGCGATTGTCAGTAAAAATGCAAAATTCACAGATTGTTTTACGGGTTTCAATAAGTTCGGTTCGCATCCTTATAAAATTGGAACAATTTTCGCCTTAATTTCAGCCTTTGCAATTTTAATTGATTTTGTTTTATTTTTTTCATTTAAGGATTTTTTTAGTTTTAATTTTCCAGCCGAAATAAATCAGCAAAATATTCAGGACGTTTTTGCGAATTCTGTAAAGAATTATTATCCAAAGGTATTGATTTTAACTTTTGTCTTTGGATTTGTTTACTACGCAATAAAAATGTTTTTTATTTTTACCTGGAGCGTTTTAAGAGATTTTTCTTCTGGTAAAACAAGGC
>CAZDAY010000264.1:0-2639 GCA_964503435.1 uncultured Treponema sp. | reverse complement strand
TTTATGAGTCTTTCTGACCAATATTGGATTGCTCCGACAAGCACAAAACTTGATTGGAACAAAATAAATTTTTTCACAAATAATTTTTCAGAAGATGTCGGAAAAGCACTTTTTGGAAAATTGATTACAACAAAAAAAATTAATCTCCATTCTCCTGATTCAAATACTGATGGTTATCTTGTAAAAAAATGGCTCATAAAAAATGGAAAAAGGGTTCTTATAAAAGGTGGAAGTGGAACTGAACAATTAGAACCTTTTAACGAAGTTCTTGCATCAGAAATATACAATAGGCTTGGAATCGAACATGCTCACTATGAACTTTTCATTGAAAATCGAAAGCATTTTTCAAAATGTGAAGATTTAATAAATCAAAATACCGAACTTATTTCTGCTGAAGATATTTGTGAAGATTTGTTAAATTGGAAAGACGGTTCTGTTTCTTATGATAAATTTAAAGAAAGATGCAAACTTCTCAACGTAAAATTTGATGAAGAAAAACTTGCAAAAATGTTTATTATTGATTATCTCATTGCTAACGAAGACCGTCATCTAAATAATTTTGGATTTATCAGAAATGCCGACACTCTTGAATGGATTGGACTTGCACCCATTTACGACTCAGGAAATTCCATGTTTAACAAATTAAACGATTTTGAAATTGATAACGAAATCGGTCTTTGTGAAAAAAATCTTCAATGCAAACCATTTAGTAACAGTTTTGCACAACAACTTTATATGGTTTCTTTTAAAAAATATCTTTCAAAATTAGATTTAAACAAATTAAATGATATTGGAAAATATTATAAAAACCTTTTAAATCAAAACGAACGAAATATTTCAACTGATAAAATTGAAAAACTTTCAAATGCCTTACAAAATCGAGTTGAACTTTTAAAAGAATTTCAAAAAACAAGAAGTATTGAAGATTTTGAAACAGTAAAAAACTTTAAAAAAAATCTTAAAAATTTAACAATACTTACCTTATCAAATATAAAAGAATGTTATTTAAAAGCAACAAATGAAAAAAATAAAAACAGAGAAATAATGTCTTTTTATTTTGCAAAACTTGGAATTGAAAACGAAAGAGATTTTATTCCCAAACTTGAAAATAATATAAGAAAAACTAATAAACTTCCAAAATACACTCCACCTGAACTATAAAATTTTGTTTAAAAAAAACTTTAATTAGCGCCGATTGGCGCTAATTTCCAGGATTCATAAAAAGTTAATCAAATTCATAATACATCAGAAAAAAAATACCGTAGAATTAGAGTAAAAAAACAAGAGTTATTGACAGCATTTGTATTTTTCAATACCTTAAAAACGTCACCAAAGAAGTTTATATTGCTCATCCTTACAGAAAAACCTTCTGTTGCAAAATCATTTGGAACGGCACTTTCCATTCCATACAATAAAGAATTTGGTTTCTATACAAATGGAACCATCAAAATTACAAATTGCATTGGTCATCTTTACGGACTTGCAAAGCCTGAAGAATATGACGAAAAATACAAAAATTGGTCTTTTGAAAATCTTCCAATAATTCCAGAAAAATATCTCTACAAAAAAAATGATGAAGTTTTATCACAAATATCAAAAGTTTCAAAACTTCTTCAAACCCATAAAAACGATAAAATCATAATCGCAACTGACGCAGATAGAGAAGGAGAAGTTATCGCAAGAATTGTTTTTCAAGAAGCCGGACTTTCAGACATTTCAAACTGCTATAGGTTCTGGGTTTCCGAAGCATTAACTCCAGAAGTTGTCAAAAAAGGAATGTCAGCTCTAAAGCCATGGAGCGAATACAATCTTCTTGCAAAAAAAGGATTTGCCCGCCAGCATGCTGACTGGCTTGTTGGAATGAACCTTTCTCCTTATGCAACTTTACTTGCAGGACATAAAATAACACTTCCAGTTGGTCGCGTTCAAACTGCAATTCTTGCTGCAATCGCACAACGAAATAACGAAGTAAAAAACTTCAAGCCAACACCATACTTTCAATGCGTCGCTCACTTAAAAGATAACACAGGAAATAAACTTGATGCTCTTTTAATAAATCCGGAAACAAAAAAGCTTTTCTTTTCTCAAATTAATTTTTACATAAATCAAGCAAAAACTTTTGGTGATGCAAATAAACAAATTTCAATTCAGAGCGAAATAAAAAGAAAAACCTTAAATCCACCAAAACTTTTAAGCCTTACAGAACTTCAAAAAATTGCAGCAAAAGATTTTAACTATTCATCTAGTAAAACTCTTGAAATTGCACAGAAACTTTACGAAGAATATAAATGCCTTTCTTACCCAAGAACTCCATCTTCAGTTATGGGTGACGATGATGTTGCTTTATTCAAAGAAAAGTTTGAACTTTTGAAAAATGATTTTTTTATCTCAAAATATTGCAACGAAAAACTTATCACAAAAGATAACAAACATATTTTCAACTCGAAAAAACTCGACAGCCACCACGCCTTGATTCCACTCGAAAAACTTCCGTCCGACGCAAATCAAGCAGAGAAAAATATCTACAACATTGTCGCCACAAGATTTTTTATGTCTTGTATGGATGAATGTGTTTTTGATGAGAAAACGCTTTTTATCCAAAATGGAAAATATCTTTACAAAGCAAATATAAAAACTCC
>CAZDAY010000263.1:0-2659 GCA_964503435.1 uncultured Treponema sp. | reverse complement strand
AAAGTGTAATTGCAATACTGATTCCATAACATATCAAAAAACTTAGTACGAATAAAATCCATGGAAGAGGCTTATTTATAGGAAACCAATGAAAGAAATAAATAGCGATTCCTAAACACAAAATAATGGATAGTGGCATTAGTATTAATCTGGCTGTTAATGATAGAATTTGTATCATATAGTTAGAGGTAAATAAAAATACTAAAATTGCAGTAATAAAAGAAAGTAGTAAAAATTGTAGCAAAATTGTGATTGAAACTGCTTTATTACCGAAAATAAACATTTTACTTGCTTCAATCATTTTTGTATTTGCCGCCATAGTGAGTACTACTAAAAAACAAATGCATATACCGAAAGTTTTCATTACAAAACTCATAAAATCTAAGAAAGTTCTTTTATTTTCCATTCTTTTTTACTCCTAATTGTTCTTTTATCTCATCTGCATATTGTCTGGAAACGATGATGGTTTCTTTATTTTTAAGAGTTAAGCGAAGCCTATGATTCATTTCTGTTTTAATGGAATAAATATATTTTAGGCTTACAATACATGATTTGCTAACTCTGCAGAATTTCATATCAGAAAACAATGCTTCCAATTCGTATAACTTGTAAGATGTTTCGAATTCATTATTTTCTGTATAAATGTAACATTTTCGCTCTGTAGCTTCGATGTATGCGATGTCCTTAGCATCAAGGATAACTTCTTCGTTCAAAAGACTGTCTTTAACTACCAACTGTTTTGAACTCATCCGAATTGCTGCAATAATATGTTCTATCTCTTCCGACAATTCTCTGCAGTTTATATTTATTTCAATATCAGAGAGTTGTTTATCCACATTGATGTTTATCTTCATTTACATCATACCTTTCGTAAATTTCTGTATGCCAGTGCAAACAGCACCAATGCGATTATAGCATTAACCAAAATAATTAACACAGAACTTATCATATTTTGGCTGCTCGCACTGCCATCGAGGTAGGCAATCAGATAATCAATCTGTCCGGAATACAGAACTTTACTTAAATTTTTAAAATGTTCATTAAAACTTGCTATCATAGGAACAAAAGCGAACACCATCATAAGCGGAGTCATAATAGAAGTTGCTACCATTTGATTTTTACTGAAAGCACCAATTGCCGCTCCTATTATAATAGAAGTAAGGATTCCTGCTGCCATAATGATTAAAAACTTTAGTGCAACATGACCGGTGTATCCTCCGGCAAGACACATCACTCCAGCGCCTATCATACTGAACAAAAATACATAACTTGCAATTGCCAAAAGATATTCTATGGATTTTACATTACTCATAAAAAGTACGCGAAGTGTTCCTCCATCTTTTTCTTCAGAGATGATAGAACTTGTTGCAACTAGTGGCGACATACCAACAAACATACTTGCAAACATTTTTATAAAGTAAGTTGGTTTTATGCCCGGTACTTCTACAAATTTTGCCATAATAACTGCCATAACAGGAAAGATTATAAATTGTATGAGAATGGGCTTATTCTTTAAGGTATCTTTAAATTGTTTTTTGATGATTGCTAAAATATTGTGCATAATATCAGCCTCCTATTTGTCTAATTTTTTACCAGTCAGTTTTAAGAAAACATCTTCTAAACTTGGTTCAGATGAATGAATAGATTTTACTTTTTTGCTTTTTATCAGTTCAGCAATTTTGTCAGCAGATTCAGGTGTGTTAGGAAGAACAACTAATTCATCATTTTGCAATACAATCGTAAATTTATCTTCTTTGTTATATTTTCTGCATATATCATCAGGATTTCCGTATTCAATAATTTCACCTTGATTCAAAAGTGCGATGTTGTCGCATAATTTAGTCGCTTCATACATATTATGCGTGGTAAGAAAGATAGTCATTCCTTCTTTTTTCATTTCTAATAACATTTCGTGGATAAAATCTGTCGTTGAAGGATCGAGTCCCGAAGTTGGTTCATCTAAAAAAAGTAGTGATGGATTATGCAAAATTGCTCTTGCCATATTCAAGCGATTTTTCATTCCTTTAGAAAGATTTGATAACGTAGTTTTTTTTGCACTATCAAGCCTAACTTTTTGTAAGGTTTCATTTATTTTCTTTTTGTTGACTTTATAAACTTCAGCAAAAAGTGCCATATTGTCATAAACGCTAAGCCTTTGATACAAACCAAAACTGTCCATCATAATACCTATTTGTTCTTTTGTTTTGTTTGAGATATGTCTTGTATCATCACCCAAAACACAACAAATGCCAGAAGATTGCGATAATTGCCCAGTCAGAATATTCACCAGCGTAGTTTTACCAGCGCCACTTGAACCGAGTAATCCGATGATTTCGCCTTTTTTTACAGAAAGAGAAATTCCTTTTAAAACTTCCTTTTTATTGTAACTGTGATAAATATTTTTTAATTCGATAATATTACTCATATTTTTTTGTTTCCTTGAAGTACAGATTATAAGAGCAAAATGATGATTACAATAACACTTTACACAAGTTGCCAATATGAAAACACAAGTTGCCAATTTTTTTAGTAAAGCCGAGCACATAAACAACAAAATTTAGCCACCTAAAAATTCGCCTACGGCGCGCTCTAATGGTATACCATTAGAGCAGTTTGACAAAACTGCTCTAATCGCTCGCACTTGCTACGCTCGTGCTCG